>CAZCWH010000011.1:0-17976 GCA_964502345.1 uncultured Candidatus Saccharibacteria bacterium
TCCAGATATGACCGCTAAAGTGACTCCTGACGAGGAGGTTTTTACACTTTAGCGGGATTTTCTGCCATACCTTGGATTTTGAGGCCCAAGGGTTAGGCAACCATATTTAATTGTGGACCAATGATAGCAAAATTTGCTACCGTTTTAAAGCTTACCTTAGCTTCAGATTAATGTGTAGTCCGACTCCACATTAAGTCAGTCTTTTGCCCAAACAGGAATTACAGCATTACCGAGCACAATTCCGTGAATCAGTGCGTCTCTATTATCAAAGGAGATAATGCCGACATAACTTAACAATAAAGCTTTCATGAGTGCCTCAACGCGGTGGTAAAAAGTAAACTCTGCGGCACGGCTGTTGAAGACTTTGCATTCCCAAACTTTCCCATGCATCACCCAATTACGAACGTCTTTTATATCGGTGAGGAAAGACTCAATCGGTTTTGTATTAGCGTACTGCGATTCAAAATTAAATTTCTTAACTGCATACCTTAAATAATCGATATAATGTGGGTCGCCAGGTACCTTTTTTGGATTTTGTATATTGTTATCTAAGCAATAGAGACCTCTACAAAACAACTCTATCGGTTGGAGATACCACACATCCTTGAGATCGCTATACGGAGTAAACAGCTCTGCCTCAAAAAGTAGTCCGAGGCTTTTGAAGAAGAGGTGTCGTTTTTTATCGGAAAAGCCGTCAAGTTTTTTGATTGTGTTTTCTAAATACGTCTCCACTTCCTTCGCTCGAAGAAGCGGCCAGTCATATGTCTGACCTCCAACCCGAGCAAATAACTCACTGCCTCCTTCCTTGTCTTCATAAGGGAAAATATGGCGCGACTGAAATAAACCTAGCACAGCACAATAATCCCAGAGCTTTGGTTGTGACGGATAAAAATGCGCCTGAATGGAACTTGTACCTGCTTTTTCAAATACTTTTGTTGAACGAAAATTTATATTCCTTGAGTATCTATTTTCTTTCTCAAATTCTTTATACCTATTCTCAAAATCATCAACTGGCTCAAACCGATAATGTGTAGTGTCCAATGGATTTGGGATATGAGCATTATAGAGATAAAGCTGATTCATAAATTACTTTGTAATGGCACCTGTATTTTCTGACTTAACTGAGCAATTAAGTTCAGATAGATCTTTTACAGAAAATTCTCCTGTCATTTTATTAGCGTCATCAACAGGTACCAAAATCGCTTTCCCTTGATAAAAATTCGGAATGATATATCTACCTTCTGGTATACCAGTGCATGGTTGTATAGGAATGTAAAAATCAGTACTGCTTTTAGCGAGCAGTTGACCAAAATCATGTGAACCTTGTAAAAAGTAAACAAGGAGCAAGAGAGAACAAAATGAAATGACTTTCTGCCACCAACGGTGAGAAAAATAGAAAAACAGAATCATCAATGCCCCAACAATAAATACCGCCCACATCCACCATTTCATCACTCCTGCAACAGCTGTGGCCAATTTAAATATTTGAAAAAAATAAACAAAGTTCTGGGTTATGGATGATTCGACAAGGCTAGAAGGAATGTTGAAATACGAATTATAGCCATACTGTGTAAGTATGGTTATGCCGTATAGGTAAACTGATATGACGGGTATACTCCAAAGTTTTGACATATTTTTTATAACAAAGTTATTCAGAGCGATTTACTATCAACATTTGTGCTGCTTTTCTATCCGATAAACTGAACTCAAAACGCTCGTAGACATTAATCAGTACCTGGCGACGGAGATACGTTTCTTTATCAGGATATTGTTGAAGCCACTCGGGGTTATCGGCAATTATCTTATTTCGAGCGTCGTCATCTTTGTTTAGATCAAGTACTTTAATGAGGAAAATATCATCTTTATATTTCTCGTTTTCTTCTTTCTCAATCGGCGAGTACTGATTCAAGACACCGAACTTCGCCAAATCTATGATAACAACTCTGTTCTTTAGATCTGCCTTGCGTGCAAAGATATCAACCACTGGAATATTTCGGCCAGCCATCTTCAGTACACCCATATAGCCAGGAGTACCCTCTAGTCCCGTCTTTGGACAATCCCTATGATATTGATCAACAAATAATTCTGACCTGCGTACGTTTGTGTATTCATACATTCGATCTAGAGTCTGAATTATCAAAGGGTTAACAAACATTTGTGTGGCTATAACCGTTTCAATTTCAATCAATACTGCATCCTGATGGATATCTTTCACTTGATCGATAGAATTGCAAATCTCTCCAAAAATAATTTCATCCTCGGAGTGAGCCATACCACTTCCATAGTTTTCACCCCAACCAGAATAATGAACGTACCAATCTTTAATATAAGCTTCTTTTCTGTCCACCTGATTGTATCCCCACATTTTGCCCCTATTTGCGCAAGGTTCTTTAGTAAGGTCGCTGTATACACCATACTTTTTTATTACCGGCCTGAGATATGTAGACTCTGCAAATGAAGTCTTGATTTTCTTGTTAAATTCAACAAGTTTTTCAGCATCAACTTCTACGGTTTCAAGAAACTTTTCTTCAGCATCCTCTTGTGCTTTTCGTGCTTTCTTTAATAAGTCTTTTAAGTCTTGAGTTTTTGCAATCGCAGCATCATTTAATACAAAGTTCCATCGTGCTTCAGGGGTAATACTGTCTATGGTATTAAACAAACTACGATTATTTGGGTTCTCATCAGCTTGGAATGCGAGATCTCGCGAATGAGGTAGAACAATTAAAGCTATTTCGTCATCCGAAAGATTTGCCAGTATCTTAAGGGCTTTCACACAATAAAGACGATCCAACTTGCTATGGAAATCGATTGACTGCACCCCTGCATCAGGAATAATTTCCCAGTTATCCCAATCCCAAAAATGCTCAGTTTCAAAAGTTCTTGAAGAGATGTAAAGAGCTGTAAGTTCTGGCAATGTGTTTGGTAATCGATTTATCGATTCATTGTAAAATCTCTGTAAAATCTCATCGTCTTGATGATTTCTATATTGTTCAAGTATCCATGCCGTAAGACCAAAAACAACCTGACTCTTTTTATCCTTAATATCTTTTGCGGCAGATTCTCTCGCTTCTTGCACGTTTATCCGGCCCTCTAGTATTTTCTTTACTGCAGGATCAGTTGCGCGCTCTAGATCGAAACGCATGTGTTCTGCACGTGGATAACGGAAATCTTCCTCCAGATCTTCGTAGAGGGTACCAAATTTTCCTAAAAACTCGACGTAATCATCAATCTTTCTTTTATCAAACGATGCTTTAAGTAGATTTTGGAACGCTGTAAAAATTGGAATCGTAAAATCTTTATATTTTTCAATGGTTTTCACGTCCTGTGCCTTCCGTTTAAGTTGGTGTTCAATATAGTAATCTGACATTTCTTTTAAATGTCTCCATGACCTATCTATCATGAACTGCTTCACATCAACCTGATCCTCCTTTTCTGAAAGCCAATACAACAGTGAGGGGAACGTGAGAAATTCTTGATAAACGTATTGGTCACCAAATTTTATTGCTTTAGTCGCAATGTGTACTGGTAAATATGCAACTTCTCTTATGATTTCGCGATCATGTGTTTGAGTCGCTTTTATAAGTATTTCGCGGACACTATCAGACAACCACCGCACTTCGTTCCATCCTCCGAAAAACCCTCCTCTTTCTTTTCGAGCTTGTTCATAATCATAACCGCCCCCGCAGGCATTTATCGACTCCAAAAACGAATCTGCTAATCCAAAATATGTTCTCGTTAGCTCTTCTATCTTACCCAACTTCTTTGCCTCGATTGCAGAAATGAATTGATCAGTGAGTCCATTGATTTCAAGCTTTATTTCTTCAGAAAAATTCTCCTCTTTCTTTATGGTGAAGATTTCTTTAGCGAGAATAGACAATCGCTTTAGTGTCTCTGTATCATCATCCGTGACACACCTCTTATCAACAGCTAACAATATTAGAGTATCTTCTTCAACGTTGTCTTTGAACTTTTTTCCTAAGTAATGACGGTCACAATGTGAAAGCTTTTTTATTTCTCCCTCACTTACGGACCCATTTTCAGTAGGACTTGTAGACTGCAGTTCGGCTTTCTCTTCATAAAAGGAAAAACCATTTTTATTTGACTGTTTTTCAACTAACTTTGCAAATTCATCCAATTTATCTAGACGAACATTTGTGACCACACCTGTCTTATCTGCGTAAAAATTATGATGGGTGGAATTTTCATCGTCCAATGAAAGAGGATAGTACTTTAGCTCAGTCTTATTCTCTCCTAGCGAATTGAGAAGAATTGCATTCCCAATCCTCTCATTAATTGCAAGATCAATGCTTTTCTTAACCCTATCTTTGAGAAGTTGTAGCCGCTTCTTAGAAAATCTTGCCTTACTTAGAAGTACTAATAGGAGCCTCCATAGTGAAGCAATGGTTAAAAATGCAACAATTACCAGTGGAACAGTTGCCCAAATATTTACATCGCCCCATATAAAAATGAAAAAACCAACGATTTCAGCCACCGCTAAAGGGAAAAGGAAACTTTCACGAAGTAGAACCCTTGCCCTATCTTTTGTCTCATCATCGCGAAGACTTTCTGCGATGAAAATAAGGAGTGCAAAGATTATAGTCCCTATCCCAGCGTGTATTGCAATTAAATTTTGGTAGTGATCACTATCTTGAAAAGAAAGGTTCACAGAGATGAATTTAAACCTCTCAAGGTGGGCTAAACAGAACAGGACTATCCCAATGCCGAACACTGTAGTGACTGACTGCCATGATGGTAGGTAAAGTTGCTCAAGCCATTCCTTAAAAAAGACGGGTATCTTTTCCTGTTTACAAGTGTTGCTGAGCTCTGTTTTGATCTTTGTAGTCAGTGAATTTCGTCTTGATACCTGAAATCGCTTGTAGAGAAAAACGAAAAGAATTAGTAGTCCTACAATTGTTAGAGCGATCCATGTCTCCCGCTGAGAAAACACGAACAATAACCAGTCTGCTACTTGATTGAACCATTCGCGAACTGGCAAAGTAGACGCAGATGTCGTCGTGGTCGTATTTGATGCGTTTTCAATTTCAGGCATGATATTCAAGTTTTAAGCATCAATAATCGATCTCACAGAATTTAGCATTTTTACCAATTCTTCGACTTTTTTTACAATGCGCTTTTGTTCTGGTAACGGCGGCATCATAAATTTCAATTCCTTAAGTTTGACTATTGTTAAAGCCTTGTAAACAGCACCATTAGATATATTTCGCATTTGCCCAATTGCATGCGTCAAAACTAATTTCAAAAAATCAGGGTTCACACCGTTAAGATTCCTAAACCACAACACGTTCCCATCCTTAAAATAAAAAGTGTCCTGTTCGCGAACTATATATATTTTACCGATTGTACCTACAGCAGTAAGTAAAACATCACCTGTTTTGGGAGCACCAAACCTCTCTTGTATTTCTTGAAATCTCTTTGTATCAATAAAAAGTTCACCTTTAATTTGCCTACCATCGGCAAGGGCAGATATCTCGCTGATTCGATAAAATGGTATCCCTTGGTTCGAATATTCGTTTTTATAAATTCTTTTGCTGGAAGTAATCTCAGCGATATCATCAAGTTTCTTTTCCTCCCACATTTCAGGTTTCTCTGTTGACGAGTAGGATTGTGTAAATTGACCAGTCATCACTAGAGAGAGGATTGCATTCTCTAATTCTTTAATATCTTGTGAGGTTTTGATGAGTTCGATGAGATGATCAAAAGCGATTTTCGAGTCGACGGAGCCGAGTGCTTTCATAGCACTTTGAGTAAGGCGAGAACGGACCATATCACGTTCATTTTTTTGTGACTCGAGTTCATTAAGCTGCTTCATCACTGATTGAACCTTTTCAACGATTCGTTTCTGCTCTTCAAGTGGCGGAATAGGAACTTCAATAAGACCTATAGTTTCACTATTCAATGTCTTGCCTTTAATTGCATTAGCTGTCCTTGTGGTTAGATTTAAAGCTGGAAGTATTGTAAAGAGATAGTCTCGCAAGGTATCGTTATGAGTAAAAAATGCTGCAATTGCTTCGTTATGACATGCATCCATGTCTAAGATGGACATCTTTCCAATGGTCAACTTGAAGCTAAACAATAAAGTTCCTTTTGGTGCAAAGTAACCACCAAAAACCTTATCGAGAGCTTTATCATTAACACTCTCTTTTGTAGTAGATACTGTTGCACCGTCTCTCAAGTCAGCAATTGAGACCCATGGTATCTGTCCTTGAGACCAATATTCTGGATCTTTCCGAGGTGGTGTCTTACCAATTTTAAAGTCAATTAAAGCACCTAACCTAACCCACTTCCAAGAAGTAGGAATTTCAAATTGAATATCCGATAGGGGTTGGCTATTTAGACTGGAATTTCTTTTTACTGTTATCTGATTTAGAAATTCTTCTGCAGAACCCTCTTTCTCATTTTGCTCAACCAACTGCCCAGAAACAGCTAAAGCAAGTACCGCTTTCCTGAGACGATTTATTCCATCTGGTACCTCTATGAAGTCATTGATATTTTCAGCGACAATTTTTACATCACTTGGTGTCATGGTGAGAAAGTGCTTCGGTAAGCACGTTGCGAATTTGTTCGAGCGTAGCCTCTACTTGCTTCTTCTTTGTTCGATAAACCTCGAGTAACTCTTCTGGAGACTCAAGCACATCAACTGGGGTACGTGGATTTTTGATATCGAGGTTATAGTTTCGCTTCACAATTTCATCGATAGAAACTTTCCACGCACGGTCGTTCTCTTCGCGGTTATTCCACCACTCTCTAACAGGTGCAAATTCTTCCACCTTGATTGGGTTAGTCATTGAGTATGCCTTCTGACCCTCGGGTAGTGGGTGCTCGTAGTACCAAACCTCTTTAGTTGGTTCGCCTTTAGTGAAGAAAAGGAGGTTAGTTGCGATACTTGTGTATGGAGCAAAAACACTCTTTGGGAGACGGACAATGGTATGAAGATTACACTCCTCAAGCAGTTGTTTTTTAAGTGCAGTTTTCATCCCTTCCCCAAAGAGCGTGCCGTCTGGCAAGACGATACCTGAGCGACCGTGTTTCTTGAGTAAGCGGAGAATAAGTACAAGAAAAAGATCAGCTGTCTCTCTAGTTTGAAATTCCTTCGGAAAATTCGCTTCAATGCCTGGTTCTTCAGTACCACCAAACGGTGGATTGGTCACCACGCAATCAACTTTGTCAACATCAGTATAATCTCGAATTGGTTTTTCAAGCGTATTACCTCGACGCATAGTAACAGGCTCTTCAATACCATGGAGCATCATATTGGTCAGAAGGAGCATATACGGTAACGGCTTCTTCTCTACGCCGTGAATACTTTGCTGAATCTTCTGCTCATCCTTTACTGACTTCACCTGCTTGCGCATATGCTCCAATGAATGGACCAAGAAACCACCCGTACCTGATGCTGGATCAAGCACCGATTCTCCAACTTTAGGATCAACCATTTCAACAATGAACTGTGTCACTGCTCGTGGTGTATACATTTCTCCGAAGTTACCAGCACTCTGGAGACTCTTTAGAAGACGCTCGTATACATCGTTGAAAACATGACGATCTTTGGAGGCGTTGAAGTCGATCTCATTGATTTTGTTTACCACCTGCTTCAAGAGTGTCCCCTTACGCATGAAATTGTAGACATCCTGAAATGCCATACGAGTAAGGTCAGTACGACGGTTGCCATTCTCAGGTAAGTCGCGAAGCCCGGGAAGCAAATCGTTGTTTACGAATTCAATAAGCTTGTCTCCCGTCATACCATCCATAGGAGCAGCCCAAGTACGCCACTGATACTTCTCTGGAAGGGTTGGTACAAACTTTTCTTTACGAATCTCCAGTGCTCGATCTTCATCGTCAAGAATCTTGAGGAAGATCAACCACACCATCTGCGACAAACGAGTCGCATCCCCATCAACGCCGATATCTTGGCGCATTATGTCTTGAATAGCCTTGATGGTTGCGGGTGTGAGCATAGATTATTGCGAATACATTACATCGAGTAATTCATCGACCATTTGGAAATATCCGTCCTTCCCACCAAAAAGCGAGACGAGTTCGTAATCAGTGCCCATTGAACGAAGTGGTTCAAGAGTAAGGATGCGTACACTCTCGATATCTTTGAGAGTTACGTCAGCATACTTCTCGAGCAATGCTTCAAGTACCTCACGTGCTTTCCCACTGTACTTGTCGAGATAGTTTGAGCGACGAACCGCTTCAATTCGCTCATTCTTTTTCATCATCTTCTTGTCATAGGCAACGTGCATGATGAGGTCAAACAAATCAAAGTCAGCACCGACTTGCTTTTGCAATTCTTCAAGTGGAATACCGCTCGCATCAATCTGATCAATAATTACCTGACGTCGATCGGCTGATTGCCAAGCACTAAAGAAACTCTCTAGCGTTGGGTAGTGAGTGAGAATATTCCTGCGAGTAAAATCAGTTAGCGACTGAGTGAGGAGTTTGCCGTCAGGACCGAGATACTGAACCTGCTCCTTTACTACCGCATACGGAACGCCACTAAGCTTATATACTGGCGGGCGCTCCACAATCTCTTCTGAACCTTGAGAAATAACTGCATCAACCAGCTCATCTTCTTCAAACTTTTCTTCAACAGAAAGATCCTGCGGGTCTTCTGTTTCAAGAGTCTCTGCAATATCTTCCTGCTCACCCACCTCAAAGACACGCTCAGCCACACCATCAAAGGCAGGGTCGGCAAACAATTTAGTTGCTCCTTGGAAATCCATGATCGTGAACCACATCTTGCCTTTATCTTCTCGTACACGGGTACCACGACCAATGATCTGCTTGAACTCGGTCATGCTTTCAATTGGTTTATCGAGCACAATGAGTTTACAGGTTTGAGCATCCACACCCGTCGAGAGTAACTGCGAAGTTGTAACAATTGTGGGAAATCGCTCTTCTGGATCAATAAAGCGATCGAGCTGGTTTTTCCCCTCCTCGTCATCACCAGTAATTCGCATTACGTAACGAACATCCTCTCGAGCACGTTCTCCGGCAGCGTTTACCAGCGCACTACGCATACGCTCTGCGTGAGCGGTAGTACGACAGAAAACGATAGTCTTAGCATATGGATCTTCTACTGCTTCAAGATATTCAAATACTTTTTCTGCAATCACTTTTTCACGCTGAGGAAAGACTACTGATTTATTGATATCTTTCAGTTCAAACAGACGGTCTTCAACTGCGTTACCGTTATCATCTACAGTACCCGGAACTGGTCGCCATCCCGTGATGTCGTTATCAAGCAAAACGCGCATCACTTTATACGGAGCCAAGAAACCGTCATCGATACCTTGCTTTAATGAGTATGTGTAAAGTGCATCTCCAAAGTAGTGGCTCGTACTAGTGTCAGTTGTTTCTTTTGGTGTAGCAGTTAAACCAAGGTGAGTAGCATTGGTAAAGTGTTCAAGGATTTCACGCCATTCACTATTCTCTGAAGCACTGCCACGATGACACTCATCGATAACAATCAAATCAAAGAAATCTGCAGGTAGCCGTTTAAATAGCTTCTCTTCTTCCTCCTTACCACTCATTGCTTGATAGAGACCAAGGAATATTTCATGAGACATTAGCGAACCTAAATCATTGAAATTTTGTCGGGAGATTTTAGTGAGCGCGTCACCAAAATGTTTCAAGTCATTGATGCGGGCTTGATCAACAAGAATATTGCGGTCCGCAAGAAATAAAACCCGCTTAGCATTACCTGACTTCCAAAGTCTCCAGATAATCTGCCCCGCTGTGTATGTCTTACCAGTACCTGTAGCCATTACCAGCAACAGACGCTTTTGTCCTCGCGCTACTGCTTCTACAGCACGATCAATCGCAATACGTTGAAAGTATCGTGGTGACTTATTTGGATCATCAGAATAAAGTGGAGTCTCAATGGCACTCTTTACCGCTGGCACTTCACCTTTCCATTGTAGATAGCGAGCATAAAGTTCATCTGGTGACGGAAATTGCTCGAGTGATAGCTGGGTTTCAGTTTGAGCCGATAGGCCAGTTCGATCATGGAACAAGAAACCTTCTCCACCACTTGAAGAGAAAACAAACGGAACATCAAGTGCTTCAGCATAGCCAAGAGCCTGCTGCATCCCGTGACCAGAATCTTTTCCTTCTGGTTTTGCTTCCACAAGAGCAATGGGCAGATTTGGACGATACTCAAGAAGAAAATCCACTTTCTTTCGTTCGCCTCGTTTTGCAACACGACCACTCACATGAATACGACCCATAGTGTATGGATACTCTTCACGTATTTGATGATCAGACCAACCAGCACCAGCGATGGCTGGACGAATGAGTCGATTTCGTGTCTCTTCTTCATTCATAAATTATTTGCTCTTATTTAAAAACTTGATGATGTCTTCTTTACGGTAACGACGGTCCTTGCGGGTACCGAATCGTAATGCCTTAAGAATTTCATTGTTGTCCCACTTACGAAGCGTGTTTGGATGGCAATTCAGAACATCACAAGCCTGTTGCAAAGTCAGGATATCTGGCAGCTCCAAAAGCTTTTTCTCATGGTTAGTTGGCATAAGCTAACTTAACACAAGTTTACACTAAAACTGGACTTAATTAAAGAATATGACATATCTCTGACTTATACCCTTTTCGACTAGACTTACTTATTCTTTCCGGTATTTGTTGTGTTGTGCAAATACAAAATCCGCTAAACGTGACAACTGACGAATTAACACCTATCAGATACTGCCTATACGCCCGTAAATCGAGCGAGGCAGAAGAAAAACAGGCTCTTTCGGTCGATTCCCAGGTAAAAGAAATGCTTTTGATAGCCGAACGAGAACATCTCAATATTGTGGACATTTACCGGGAATCTCACTCAGCTAAGGACTGTGGGCAGCGCCCCGTGTACAACAAGCTGCTCTTGGACATCCGTGAGGGAAAGTTCGATGGAATACTGGTGTGGCACCCCGATCGCCTCGCCCGTAACGCGGGAGACTTGGGAGCAGTTGTCGACCTGCTTGATCAAAAGAAGCTGGTAGAGATCCGGACGTACAGCCAGCGATTTACGAACAATCCGAATGAGAAGTTCCTTCTGATGATTCTAGGATCGCAGGCAAAACTTGAGAACGATAACAAGAGCATCAACGTAAAGCGTGGACTGAAGACAAAGTGCGAGATGGGATTGTGGCCGAGCGTTGCACCAACCGGATACCTGAACTCCAAGAATAAAGATCAGAAAGGTATTATCTTCATCGATCCCGACAGAGGCCCTGTCATAAAGGAGTTATTTACACGAGTTGCTCATCAGGGAGCGAGTGGCAGAAAGGTATTTAAGTGGCTACGAGAGACTGGATTTGTAACAAGGAATGGAAAGCCACTGACGCTCAGTAATATCTACGTCATCCTGAATAACCACTTTTATCACGGTACTTTTGAGTATCCTAAGCAGAGCGGTCGGTGGTTCCAGGGTAAGCACACCCCGCTCATTACCAAAGACCTGTTTGATGAAGTGCAGCGACAGCTTCAACTGCAGCGTAAAGCCAGGGGTAAAAACAAGGAGTTCGCCTTCACTCGCCTGATGTCCTGCGGTCTTTGCGGCTCTGGCATCTGTGCTGAAGAAAAGTACAAAAATCTCAAGGATGGATCCGTAAACAAATATATTTACTACGGCTGCACACGAGCACGCGATCTGAACTGCAAAGGCGGTTATCTTGAGGAGCGACAACTCATCGCCCAATTACTCGAGCTCATGGATAGAATAGATTTAGACAAGTCAGGGATTAAAAAGAAGCTTGAAGCTGAGATAGAGCGACATAAGAAATTCCACTCAGGCATCATGGGTAAACCGAATATGGAGTACAGCGTAAAAGATGCTGATATCCGAAACTATGCAAAATACCTTCTGAGTGACGGATCATTGTTTGAAAAGAGAGACCTGATTCAGTGCCTCAAGAGTAAACTGAGTATCAAAGAAAAGAAGATCAGCCTCGCTGACTAAACGATAGTCACACATACAAAAAGCCACCGAGTTATCGGTGGCTTTTTGTTCTGGATACTGCTCTCAGCAGGTATGCAATTTTTGAAATCTCACCTGTACAGGTATTTCTATTTGAACGCAATCTCAAACTTATACATCCCCATACCGCAGAGTCCCTCAAAGGCACTCCCTGCTTTTTGGGGAGGTAGTTCGACTTCCGTAATGCCCGATGGCGGTAGGTTCTTCTCGTAGTTCATGGACGGAATCGTTAAGACTGAAGAACAGTCAAACGTACCTCGTGTTTCAATCCGAAGTGTCGTCGGCATGTCTGCTTTCGCTTCTGATACTTTTGGCGAATATCCTCCTTTTGCTGAGATGGTTACAATCTGCTTTCCGTCTTCAATAGTAACGTTGCTCACTGGTGGCGAATCGGTTGGAGCGACACCTCCTTTGGAAAGGATAATTGCTCCAACAACTAATGCGCTCCCAATAATAATTGCAATAATAGTTGGTTTCATACTAGAAGCTAAAGAGTGAAGGGATAATATCTGCCGCCACAAGACCGTAGTGCAGATTGAAGAGTCCGAAGAATACCACCACAAGCCCCGCAGTCTTGAAGAAGATACCCGAGCGAGCTTTGGTGTGAATGGTGAGCGAACTGAACGAGAGAATAGCGAGGACTGGAAGCGTTCCAAGAGCATACACAAACATAGTGAGTGCCCCGGACATAAAGCTCCCTGTGGTGAGCGTATATATCTGCATGGACTGGGTAAAGCCACAAGGAAGGATAAACGTTGCCACACCAAGAAGAATCGGTGTGAGCGTATGGTTCATCTTTTTAATTCCTTGCACATGATTTCCGAATAAACGAGGGAGTGTCGGTTGTAGTTTCTTTACCCACGGAAAGACATCAAGCAGATTGATGCCGAGAATTAAGAGTACAACGGCAACAATGATACTGAGGATGAGTGAACCAGTTGCACCAATTTTGAACACTGTGCCAAGCGCACCAATCACACCACCAAGCACAAAGAACGAAACAAGTCGTCCGATGTGGAAGAGTACCTGTGGACGTATCTTATCGCCCTCCTTGGCATAGTTGGCAGACATGGAGAGTACGAGCCCACCGACTACTGCCATACAGGTGGAGACTGACGCAATCATGCCAATCACAAACGCAGTACCGTACGAGACTTCGGAGGTCGTGACTAAGTTCACAAGCCCCAGCTTCTGGAGGATGATAAAGAAGGCAATGAATCCAAGTGCTATTGGAATAGCGACCGAAAACTCGTGCCACTTGGCACTGTGTTTCTGTTTCTCTGGTGAGAGTGTGTAGCCATGTGGCTTGGTGACCAGAGTAAGTTGCTCGGCTATCTGTTCAAGTGTTTGGTCACCAAAGTCGCCAGCGACTTCAACATGATGCTGTTTAAGTGAAGCCTTAGCGTAGGTAACGTAGGAGAGATCAGAGAGTTCTCCTTCGATGAGCATGGGGCATGACGCGCAGTGCATTCCATTGACGTGAAGTGTATATGTCTTCATACCTAGAGTTGCTTAGCCTTAAGACGAAGTGAGTTCCCGACTACGGACACACTAGAGAACGCCATCGCAAATCCTGCAAATACAGGACTGAGAAGCCACCCAAAGAACGGGAAGAACATTCCTGCTGCGAGAGGAATACCAATAATGTTGTAGAAGAACGCCCAGAAGAGATTCTGCTTGATACCACGCATGGTCATTTTTGAGAGCTTTACTGCTTTCACCAACTTCGAGATATCTCCGTGAAGGAGGGTAATGCCTGCGGTTTCAATCGCCACATCTGTACCCGTTCCCATGGCAATACCCACATTAGCTTGCGCGAGTGCTGGTGCATCATTCACTCCGTCGCCTGCCATTGCTACTACATGCCCCTCACTTTGGAGCCCTTTCACATGCACCAGTTTTTCTTGGGGAAGAACTTCAGCGACCACCGTGTCGATACCGACCTCCTTTGCAATTGCTTCGGCAGTTTGCTCGTTGTCTCCCGTGAGCATAGTCACTTTGATACCAAGCTTATGGAGATTTCGTACCGCTTCGATAGCTTCAGGTTTAATTGCATCTGCAACAAAAACTGTCGCAAGTACCGTGTCTTTTGTAGCGAGAATAACTGGAGTCTTGCCTTGTGATGTGTGTTCAAGAATTGTCTTCTCATCAAAGGCGAGTTTGAGGTCTGCAATAAGTTTCAGATTGCCTGCAAAATATTCTGCTCCGTCAATAATTCCCTTAAGACCCTTGCCTTTGATGATCTCAAACTCTTGTACTGACTTTTCAACGCTTCCATTCGTCTTTGCATATTGTGTAATGGCATGAGCAATTGGATGCTCGGACTTCCGTTCAAGCGATGCAAGAATAGTAAGAACTTCAGTATCAGACCTTGACGAGTGATTGGTGATAGCAACCAGTTCAGGTTTTCCCTTGGTTATTGTTCCTGTCTTATCAACGACTATCGTATCCACCTTGTGAAGCTTCTCCAGTGTCGCCGCATCTTTGATAAGAATGCCTTCCTTTGCACCTTTCCCAACACCCACAATGATGGCTGTTGGAGTCGCAAGTCCGAGCGCACACGGGCACGCAATGACGAGAATACCTACAAACGAAGTGAGCCCATACGAGAGTGCTTTTGCAAACCCGAAGTATTCGGTACCAATGAATAGCCACGCACCCAGCGTGAGAAACGCAAAGACCAACACGATTGGTACAAAGACGCTTGAGATCTTATCGGCAAGTGCCTGTATTGGTGCACGACTGCCTTGTGCGTCTTCCACCATCTTAATAATGCTCGCAAGGAGTGTTTCAGAACCAACTTTGGTAGCGGTGAACGTGAATGTACTGTTGGTGTTTATGGTGCCAGCAACGACTGTATTGCCGACTGTTTTCTCAACAGGGATTGGTTCACCCGTCACCATTGATTCGTCAATAAACGAAGTTCCATCACTGATAGTTCCATCAACGGGAATCTTGGCTCCAGGTTTAATGATGATGCTGTCGCCATGTACCACTTGGTCGATAGAAACCTCTGTTTCAACTCCATTTCGGAGCACAAGTGCAGTCTTTGCTTGCAGATTGAGCAGTGCTTCGATAGCATCGCCAGTCTTTAATTTTGAGCGTGCTTCGAGATACTTTCCAAGTGCAATGAACGTGATGACGACAATGGTTACGTCATAATAGCTTTCATGAACATTGAGGTATGGTGCAAGAACTTCCTCAAACGCAGCGATAAGAAAGCTGTACACGAATGCAACAGAAGTTCCGATACCAATAAGCGTATCCATGTTTGCCTTGCCGTACCGGAGAAAACGGTAGAAGCCGAGTAGATACGGTTTACCGACTACAAAAAGTATGTAGGTGGCGAAAATCGGCATAAGGTGGTGTACGAACTCATACAGTGTCTCAATCATCGGTGGAATTAGTTGAAATTTTGCTCCAATATCCCATGCCATAACGAGAATGCTAATGGCGGCAAGCGGAAGAGCAGAGAACACTTTCGTACGCGTATCAGCGAGTTCGGCAAGCTTTTCTCTTTTGATTTGATTGAGCCCAAGATGTTCAGCATGTTCATTTTGTGACATGCCCATTTCTTTTGCAGCTTGTGGAATATCGAGTGAGTAGCCAAGCGGCTCAATGTGTTTTGAGAGATCGTGAGGAGTGACTTTTGTGATATCGAAAGAGACTTTGGCCTTTTCAGTGCCATAGTTCACTTCGATAGAATCAACATCTCCACTCTTTTTAAGGGTTCGTTCAATAATGCTCGCGCATGAGGCGCAATGCATTCCTTTGATTTTATAGGTATGTATTTGATTCATAGAAGTTGTGTCTAATAGTGTTCATATACAGAAAAACCGACAGCAAACATTCACCCAAAGTATTGAGTGAATACGCTATCGGATAACACCTAATATAACTTCGGATTGAGAATACCGTTTGAAAATGCTTCCTGAAGAAAGTTGTATGAAACAGGCGGACTTTGTTTTGGTGCAAGATGCCGAACAGCAAAGAGGTCTGGGGGTGAGAAGAATCTGGCAAAGACAACAGTACCAGCTACCGCTAAGAGAAGTGAGAGGATGAGGAATAAGTCATTCTGGAGAGATACATTCTGAAGGAAACTTTGAGAGGCTGCAATCATCTCCAAAGGACTCATATTGCAGATTGAGACTCCTGGCATGAATGGACAATCAGTCATGTTGCCCTCCATATCCATGCTCATTCCAGCGTGTGAGATACCCAATGAGCCCACGAGCAAGAGGGATGCAAGGAGAAGTGCGAAGAGGACTTTGAAATTGAATACCTGCTTGAACATCGGTGAAATTATACCACAACAGAAAACACACCCGTGAGGGTGTGTTTTCTGTCTGGATACTGCTCTCAGCAGGTATGCAATAACGGAATAGATATCTTTGTTAGTACCTGACCCCTCTGGGTCCTTCGATACTAAACTAGACTGCTGCCGATCAGGGACTCGAACCCCAATAGCTGGTACCAGAAACCAGAGTCCTACCATTAGACGAATCGGCAATAAGGGGCGGCGAAGGCTAGGTCCGGGGGGAACATTGCCTTCGCCGCCGGCACCATGACGAATCCCTAGGAAGGGCTTTCCCACGTCTGACGCCACCGCGCGGTCTGCTTGCGCACGCGGCAGGGATTATCATGCCAGAAAAATGGGAAAAAGTGAAGCCCTTAAAACCGATCAACTATTCGCCAATTATTGTCCTGAAACACAACCTTGGTGACAGCCGTATTTTTGAGGCGCAAAATAGCTAAAAATCGGATAGTGGCGCGAATCACGCCCATTGGTGCTTCGCGCTTCATATGTTCTAAAAAGAAATTAATGAAGGCAGTATGAGAAACAATCACCACCCGACTATTACTCGGCAACGCAGTCAGCTGCTTTTTGGCCGCCAAGATACGACGTAAGAAATCAGGGTATGATTCACCATCATGCATCGATGAAGTCGTAACGCCAAAGAGCCAGCCCCAGATGTATTTCAAAGCCTCCCACTCAAAAAATCGCTTACCAATAAGAAATTCCGGCCGGCGCATCTCTTCAAAATTCGGATAGGTTTCCGGAATCAAATCACACTCCCGGCCAATTACCATCGCGGTTTCAAGCGCGCGTTTATTGGTACTCGTGATGAGGTGGGTTGGCTTCACCGTTTTAAAAAGTTTAGCCACTTTGGCCACCTGGAGCTTCCCCGTTTCATTGAGGCTAATGTCTGGATGTTGGTGGCGACCAGCCAGATTTCCATCGGTCTGCCCGTGTCGTACAAAATAAATATCCATACTATTCTGCAAAATGCGCATGGTCATTAAACATCACCACGCGCCACCTCTCTTTACTGTACCGTAGCATCGAAACCCCTGTATTACTATGTTGAAAAGTTTTCACTGCACTCAGCCACTCATTACTTGAAGAAAAAGAATCGAGAAGTACTGCTGATATAAAGCCCTGAATAAAAAATGCATGGGACACAACCAATACACTAGAAGCGTCTAGCTGTTCAAGATATGATTTTGCAGATTCGAGACGCTGTAAAAACTCTGCAACTGTTTCGCCATCTCCATATTTCCAGTTTGGATCAGTAACAGCATGAGCATCCCGCTCCGTCCTGTACGCCACTACTCCAGGATCAGTTTCTGACAAACCAATGAATTCTGAAGCTTCTAAAAATTCTCCAAAAAGCTCACTGACGGTGGTTGGAATATTTTTTGCTTTTGCAATTGGCAAAGCAGTCTGCTGTGCACGAACAAAATCACTCACGAAGAGCATATCGATATCTATATTTTGACATCTTTCGGCAACGTGTTCTGCCTGTTGTAATCCCTGCTCACTTAAGACAGTGTCCTTACCGCCCAGCACATCATCTCGATTCGCAATGGATTGCCCGTGCCTGATAAAATAAATACGTTTCTCCATATTTCTTATTGCCCACCACAGTGCTCTACAACCGCTACCTCAAGGGGCAAGTATGGGAGGGGTGAAC
>CAZCWH010000012.1:0-16857 GCA_964502345.1 uncultured Candidatus Saccharibacteria bacterium
TGAAGCTCATCTACAGTTACGACTGTGTAGACATCAGTCTCGGAGTCGTACGCACAGCCAACAGAAATATCGAGATGCGCAGGATCAGCACTCCCGACGTCTTGGAAGGTGTTTTGGGTCTCCAAGTCAAACACAACATATCTCATGAGTACATACAAAAATTACACGCTACTGCGTTGTCTGCATCGCTCAAGTACTCATCGTATGACAAATACGTCTCGTGCTTTCGCAATTTGACGCCTTGTATCGAATAATTTTTGAGATGTGCTCTTAGTTTGTGCATTTGTGTTTGAGAATCTCAATAGTTCCGGTAGTTTCTGTTCCGTCAGAAAGTTTCTTGAGTGTGTATGTTCCTGACTCCATTTCAGTTGAGCCAACAACGAGAATGAATGCTGAGCCATTTTCACTTGCTGAACTGATTTTCTTACCAAGCTTTCGGTCGCTCAAGTCAACCGAAGTTCTCACTCCAGACATTCGAAACTCGTGTGCAATTTTTTCTCCTTCAATGTTACATTCTGCATCAGTTGGAATAATGACGAGTGTAGGGGCAGTTGGTGCAACTTTATTTACGAGAAGTCCGTGTGTTTCTAAGAAATCACGCATGGTGACGTCTCCCATACCAAATCCGATACCTG
This sequence comes from uncultured Candidatus Saccharibacteria bacterium, assembly GCA_964502345.1. Taxonomy (GTDB): domain Bacteria; phylum Patescibacteriota; class Minisyncoccia; order Phycocordibacterales; family UBA918; genus Damh-18. The sequence goes on from CAZCWH010000012.1 coordinate 636, forward strand.
ATACAGGCTCACCACCAAACAGCTCGGTGAGGTTATCGTAACGGCCACCTCCAAGGAGTGACCGATTATTTTCACTCGCGGTATCAAAGATTTCAAAGATAGTCCCAGTGTAGTAATTGAAGCCGCGGGTAATGGTGGGGTCAAATGTTGCGTTAGAAATCCCGAGTTGTCCGAGGGCATCAAGGATATTCATGATGTTCTCGCTTGGAACTATATCGAGAGTCACACCCTCGGTGAGAAGTGTCTTTGATTCAGTTTCAAATTCTTCAGCACTGATTTTTGCTTTCTTATCGAGAAGTCGCAAATAAAAGGGGAATGTCGTCGCGTCACGGAGGAGTGGAGTAACTTGTTCCTCGAGAATCTTTCGACTATTAACTCTAACTGCAAACATATCGGGTGTTGCACCAAAGGCAATAAGTGTGTGGTATGCGAGTGAAATCATTTCAACGTCAGCAGCGACACCCTCCGCACCAAACATATCGCAGTTGAGTTGCCAGTGTTCACGAAGGCGACCCCGCTGGGGACGTTCGTACCTAAATAGATTGGGGATTGAGTACCAGCGGACAGGGAAGTTCAGATCGCGTCGTTTGTGCGCAATCATACGAGCAACGGTCGGTGTCATTTCAGGACGGAGTGTCACCTCACGCTCGCCGCGATCAATAAAAGTGTATGTCTGCTCGTTGACGAGCTCTTCATTTTCCGCCCCCTTACTCTTATACAATTCTGCGGGTTCAAGGACCGATGCGTCATACCGTTCATAGCCAAAAGATTCAGCAGTTTTAGCCCAGGTATCAAAAATGTACCGCTGTATCGCCATGTCTTCTGGGTAGAAGTCACGAGTACCTTTGTACGGGTCTGTTCCGAGATAATTAGACATTGCCTAGAATTGTATGTGAAAGAGCTCGTCGTTACAAGCTATACCTCCATTTTGGGATTTACGGCAGGAGCTTTACCATCAAGAACCGCATCAGACGCATTAAGGATGAGCGCCTTGAGCTCACGTGGGTCAGGGAGTCCGGTTGCCTTAAATTCCTGATTATCACCCCCGGCGGTCTGTGCACGAAGCGAACCGAAATTGAGGAGTGTCCCCAAGATTCCGTTTATTTCGACATTAAGGTCCTGGAGACGTTCAAGTCTAAAACTCGAAATACTTCGATTAAAGAGTCCCTTCTGATCGATTGCGATGAGGCGCTTGTTGGTCACTGTCCAGACGTCGAGATAGTAGTTGGTCCAAATATTGAAAAGTGTCATCCACATAATAAGAATCCATGCAGAACTGAGTGCTGTCATAAGTGAGCCTGGCATGCTGAGTGTCACATTGAGGGCGTTTGATGCTCCGAGTGCAGAAAAGGTTCCGATAAAAAGGAGTGGGACGATAGCCCCTATGACTACACCTAAAACTTCAAGTGCAAGAATAAACCAGTGCTTCCTCACTTGTAAGAGAATTGTTTCGTCCGCTTCAATTTGGATTTTTTCCATTAACATAGCTCAGATAAAATAGAGTGAAGTCGCAATTGTGAGGAGGAGTATGGCGCCACCACTTAAGTAGAGTGCGAGGGCAGTGATTGCGACCTTACGTTCTTCACCGTAGGTAATCCAATGGTAGCCCAAAACGAGCGCATGTATCGAGAATGCCACCGCAAGTACATAAAAAACAGTTTCAACACCGGCGGCGAATAGTGCGTGTGTATCGAGGGCGTTCATAGCACTATTTTGGCACCTTTTCTCCGCTTCTGCGAGAGAATCGTGTGTACCGAAGCACCCCGTACTGATCGGTGAGAGTTTCGGCGACAAAACCGTTCCGTGTGGCAAGCTCGTGGATGAGTCCTACTTGCTCAGGTTCATGCTCGATAAAGAGTACCCCTTCTGGATTCAAGTGCGAGGATGCCCCCTCAAGTATTTTTTCAATAACTTCGATCCCATCTCTTCCACCGTAGAGCGCGAGATGTGGTTCATGTGCTTTAACACTTTCCTCAGCGCGATCTTGATTGGGGTCAATGTACGGAGGATTAGCAAGTATGTAGTCGTATGAGTGAGTGATATTTGAAAAGACGTCACTTTCTATGAGACGTGTTCGGGTCGCTATGATTCCGTTGGCGTCGATATTCTTTTCTATGGTTGAGAGATGGTCTGCATTAATGTCACCAAAATCAACATGCGCATTCTTGAGTGCACTGAGTACCGCAACACCAATACACCCTGAGCCTGCACAGAGATCAAGAACATCGATTTTCACGAGTTGACGCGTTTTTATTTCAACAATAGTCTCTCCTACCCAAAATTCAGTTTCGGTTCGGGGTATGAGTGGATTCCCATCTAGAAATATAGTGGTGTGAAGAAAGGGTACGTACCCAATAATGTACGCGAGTGGAACCCCTGCCTTTAAGCGACCACAATCAGTATAAAAATCCTCTGTTTTTACTCCCTGATATTTCTCTTTAAGAAGCCAGGCTTCCTCGTCTTCAATCATACGCGGACTATACTTTCTTTCTATGTTAAACTCAACCCCATGGAACAAACGGACAACATTTTGGTCATCGATTCGCTTACAAAAAAGTACGATGACAAGGTAGCAGTCGACAATCTCTCACTCACTATTAAGCGGGGAATGTTTTTTGGTCTCTTGGGTCCAAACGGTGCAGGGAAGTCCACGACGATTAAATGCATCACGGGGATTGGAAAGATTAACTCCGGACGGATTCTCGTCGACGGTCTCGATGTCGAGAAAGACTACAAACTCGCACGCGGAAAAGTGGGGCTCTCACCCCAAGACTTCAACGTTGATTTTTTTGGTACGTGTGAAGATATCATCGGCTACATGGCGGGCTACTACGGTATTCCTAAGCGTATTCGTGAAGAGCGTGTGGAGGCTCTCCTCAAACGGTTTGATCTTGTTGAGCACAGAAAGAAGTCATTCGATAAGCTTTCAGGCGGGCTCAAAAGACGACTCGTCTTGGCGCGTGCGCTTGTGAATGAACCAACGCTCCTCATTCTCGACGAGCCGACTGCAGGGATTGATGTTGAACAGCGTCTTGCACTGTGGGGGTATCTTCGTGAACTGAATCAGTCGGGTACGACAATCATCCTCACTTCGCATTATCTTGAAGAGGTAGAGCAACTCTGTACTGATATTGCCATTATCAATCATGGAAAGATTGTGGCGCAGGGAACGAAGGATGAGTTTGTGAAAGATGGATCATCACTTGAGAAGCGCTACCTCGAAATAACAAAAGACCTCGCTCTATAACACATATCTATGAATAACATTAACTGGATAGGCCTCTATACAATGGTACGACGTGAAGTTCGTCGTACGATGCGTGTAAAGGTGCAAACCTTGGTTTCGCCGGTTATGTCTGCGACACTCTACATCTTTATCTTTGGTTCAGTCATCGGTTCAAAAATAGACACGATTATCGGAGTGCCGTACATCACGTTCGTGTTCCCGGGTATTCTCATGCTCTCCGTGATAAATGCTGCCTTTGCATCAAGTTCAAGCTCGCTCTATTTTGCACGATTCATACACAGCATAGATGAAATACTCGTTGCACCGTTCTCATACCTCGAGATGATTTTTGGGTACATGCTCGGAGGTGTCATGCGTGGCCTTATGGTCGCAATACTTATTATTGGTGTTGGACTTCTCTTTGGAGCAGTGACACTCGAAAATCCGATTGGTTTTCTCTTTTACATTATCGCTATCTCAGGAATATTTTCACTCTTGGGTATGCTTGTCGCACTTTGGGCACAGGGCTTTGAACAACTCTCTTCACTCAATACCTTTGTGATTACACCACTCACATACCTCGGTGGTATTTTTTACTCTATAACGATGCTACCTCCATTCGCACAGCTCCTTACGCACCTCAATCCATTCTTCTATTTTGTTGATGGCATTCGAAGTTCAATGATTGGTGTGAGTGAAGCGAACCCAAGTATCGGACTCACGGTCACTCTCGGGCTACTAGGTGGTCTCACTGCAATCATCGTATACCTATTCCACATTGGTTGGAAAATCCGAGCGTAACAACTGTATTTCACCCCCATACTGTTGACAGCATTCAAGTTTATCGTGCTACACTTATTTTACTATGCGCGATAATAATGATCTTTACAAAATAGTTGCAGGACTTCTGCAACCAGGAAAGGGGATTCTTGCAGCCGACGAGAGCGACGCAACAGCGGGGAAGCGACTTGAGATTGCGAATCTCCCGAATCAACCAGGTAACCGACAGGATTTTCGTGAGATACTTTTTACTGCACCGGGGATAGAGGAGTATCTTTCAGGGGTCATTCTCTATGATTCAACACTACGCGAATCAACCGACCAAGGAGTCCCTTTCCCTGATGTACTTGCTGCGCGGGGCATCATTCCAGGCATCAAGGTAGATCAGGGGACCGTACCACTCCCGAATTTTGAAGGTGAGGTTTACACACAAGGTCTTGATAATTTGAGTGCTCGTCTCGCTGATTACTATAAACTAGGAGCACGCTTTACTAAATGGCGCGCTGTCATAACGATTGGAGACGACATTCCATCTGTTGAATGTATGGAAATGAATGCGACGATTTTTGCACAGTACGCACTCCTTGCACAATCAGCAGGACTCGTTCCGATAGTTGAGCCTGAAGTAATATTCGCGGGGAAGCATTCACTTAAACGTGCAGAGGAGGTCACTACCCGTACGCTCCAGATACTTTTTGCGACACTGATAAAATACAAAGTTGATCTTAAGGGAACTATCCTCAAATCGAGTATGGTACTTGCGGGGGATCAGGTATCACCACAATCAACGCCGGTTGAAGTTGCTGATGCGACACTTCGTACATTCCATCTTGGGGTGCCAGCAGAAGTTGCAGGTATTGTATTCCTCTCAGGAGGGCAGACCGCAAAACGAGCGACTGAGAATCTACAGGCAATCCAATCTTATGGTCCTCAACCATGGCCCATTACCTTTTCGTATTCACGAGCTATTGAAGAACCATTCCTCGTCGCATGGCAAGGAAAAGTCGAAAACATTGCCAATGCACAAAAGGTACTGCTCCACAGCTGTCGAATGAATGCACTTGCCCAGCAGGGAAAGTACGATCCAGAGAAAGACAGTAAGCAGTCATAAGAAAAAACCGGCATATGCCGGTTTTTTTCTTTCACATACTTCTTGTGTTTCTCTATATGTTAGGGTCTGGCGTCTTCACAAAGCATTATGAGAAGCAATGTGAAGACGGACTCTCAAAATATAGTCGCTACGCTCATTATTTTGAGGCCTATTTTTTCTCTTTATAGACAGTGTGCTTCTGCGCTACCGGATTGAATTTCTTGAATTGAAACTTCTTATCAGCAAGCTTCTTCTTATTCTTTCTCGTGTAGTAGACATGGCCCTTTCCGACGCCTTTTTCGTCGCCAACGGATACCAATCGTATGAGTTTATCTTGTGACATAGTGAGGCGATATTACCAGATTTTAGCCAAGTGGTCAACCAAACCCGGTCAGGAGTGGGGAGACAGGGGAGAAATAGATGGTTGTCTATGCTTATGCACACAAAACTGTTCATTTCAAAGGCGAAATGAATATATCGTGTGGTACGATATTGGTGAGCTGTATTCAAGAAATGCCATGAAAACGACGACCGTGGCTTTTTAATACAGTGTTTTGAACGTTCATGAGAATATTGACGTTCGGGTGGGACTATCCACCTATAAAGAACGGAGGCCTAGGGGTCGCGTGCCATGGTCTTACCGAGGAACTTCTTGACTATGGTGTTGAGGTGGTCTTCGTATTGCCCAGAGAGCAACCAGTCATCGGAGGAAATAAATTTGTCTTCGCAAATCAAATCGCACCAAGCTCATTCTATACTTTTGAATCTTCACTACAGCCGTACCAGCAAGCAACGTCACTTGTTGAATATTTCACTCCGGGAGGACGACGTATTCGAATTTCGCATCGTGTAATTGATGAAGTGTATCGTTACGCTGAAGCTGCGCGTGGTATTGCAGCCCGCGAAAAGTTTGATCTCATCCACGCACATGATTGGACGTCATACATGGCAGGGGTCGCTGCGAAGCTTGTGAGCAGGCGACCACTCGTACTCCATGTACATGCAACTTCATACGATCAAGCAGCGAGTGAGAATGTTGACCCGAGTATTTATGCAATTGAACATGAGGCTTTTCATACCGCTGATTCAGTAGTGGCAATTAGCAACTACACAAAAAATATCGTCGTCGGGAAATATGGTGTTGACCCAGATAAAGTGACGGTCGTCCATAACGGCATCAAGCCTTTTGTTCCTCCACAACACTCACCGGTTCTTGCTGAACTTAAGGCGCAGGGAAAGAAAATAGTTTTCTATAATGGTCGTATTACCATTCAGAAAGGTGTCGATTATTTCATTCGGGCAGCACGTCGCGTCGTTGATGTTGATCCAAACGTCGTCTTTGTCATTTCAGGATGGGGAGATATGGAGCACCAAATTATGCACCTCGTCGGGTCCCTCGGGCTTTCAAAGAATGTCATTTTTGCAGGAGCCCTCTGGGACGAGGAACGTGACCGTATGTATCAAAGTGCCGATCTGCTCGTCATGCCTTCTGTCTCAGAACCTTTCGGTCTCGTGCCACTTGAAGCAATCCAGCATGGTACCCCAGCACTTATCTCGAAGCAGTCGGGGGTATCCGAAGTGTTGACGCATGCACTCAAGGTCGATTTCTGGGATATCGAGGAAATGGCAAATAAAATACTTGCTGCACTTCGTTATAAAGTGATGAACAAACAGCTTGTCGATGAAGGGCGAAGAGAGCTCGGGCGGTTGACTTGGCGCATTGCGGCAGAGAAGGTTTTGACCATTTATAGGAAATTACTAGGTTGGATGGCTCGAGAGCGATAGAATACTTTTATGCTTACCGTTTGTCCGTATTTCCATGTTCACCAACCACATCGCATCAAGCGGTATCGGGTATTTGATATTGGAAAGGATAGTGAATATTTTAATGCGAGTGATCAGACAGATTTGAATAATGCTAAGGTGTTGCGCAAGGTAGCAGAGAAGTCATACATTCCCACCAATGCAATTCTTGGTGACTTGCTTGCAAAGCATCCTGAATTTAGATTTGCCTTTTCCTTTTCTGGCACCGTACTCGATCAATTTGAAGCGTACGCGCCACACGTACTTCAGTCCTTTCAGGAACTGGTGAAAACTGGACGTGTTGAAATTCTTGCAGACACCTATTTTCACTCACTTGCATTTTTCTACTCACGCGCTGAGTTTGAGCGTCAGGTAGCGATGCATCAGAAGCGCATCTTTGAACTCTTTGGAGTAAAGCCTCGTGTCTTTCGTAATACAGAACTTTCCTATACGAATGACCTTGCGAAGTGGTGTGATGAACGTGGGTATTTGGGAATCATGGCTGAGGGCTGGGATCCAGTACTCGGATGGCGCTCGCCAAACTATGTCTACCAACCAGTAGGGTGCTCAAATATCAAAGTCCTTCTTAAGAACTACAAACTCTCAGATGACATTGCCTTTCGTTTTGGGAACAAAGGTTGGGCAAGTTGGCCGCTTAATGCAGAGACGTATGCCAATTGGGTGCATGCACATCATGGAGACGGCCACACCATCAACCTATTCATGGACTACGAGACGTTTGGAGAACATCAGTGGGAAGATACGGGTATTTTTAATTTCCTTCGCGCACTCCCAGGGAAACTTTTGAATCATGGCGACACGAGCTTTAAAACTCCAACAGAAACAATTCTCTCGTATGACGCTGTCGGAGAAATAGATGTACCGCACATTCTCACCTGGGCAGACACCGATCGAGATCTCACTGCATGGGTGGGGAATGATATCCAGCGAGATGCAATTGGGACAATTTATGGAATGGAAGAAGATGTGATGAGTACGGGAGACAGAGATTTAATTCAGACATGGAGAAAACTCCAAACTTCAGATCATTTTTATTACATGTGCACGAAATGGTTTAGTGATGGAGATGTGCATGCATACTTTAGTCCGTATGAATCCCCATACGATGCATATATCGCTTTCATGAATGCGGTAAGTGATTTACAATTAAGAGTACAGGAAGCATTGCGGAGGAAAAAAACGCATGCGCTGGCTCGAGAAAGTTTTTGGTCGCGCCTCACTGCATGGCTGCGCAGGTGGGCACAAAAGCTTTGGAGTCGGATGCCGTTTATTAATAGACGCGTGAAGGTTCATGCGTCGTAAAAAGTTCATTTGTTCTTATGGCAGTAAAAAAAGCACCAGCAAAAAGTACTAAAAGTGCAGCGAAAAAAGTATCAAAATCGAAAGGTACGCGTACGCTCGTATATGCGCCTGGACATGAATGCTTTTGGACAACCGACGGGCAAGTGCTCGCAAATCTCCTTGATCTCCGTGATGCACTAAAGACCATGAAGGACGACGTATTTGCTCATCATGTGAACAAAGAGAAGAATGATTTTGCGAGTTGGGTGGAGCACGTACTCCAAGATGCTGAGCTTGCAATGCTTATGCGTAAGTCGAGAAAGGCGCTCACTACGCGAGAACTTGTCGTTCGTCGACTTAAGTCCTACAACATATAAATAGCCATGTCCCGAGCAATTACTTTAGGGAACGGCAATCTGCTTGTCGGTCTTGATAATCGAGGCCAAGTTCGGGATTTCTATTATCCATTTGCCGGACACTCAAATCATGTGAGTGGTGCGAGTGGGTCGTATGTACATAGAATTGGTGTTTGGGTAGAAGGTAGACTTTCATGGATTTCTGAAGATGCGTGGAAGGTTGATATCGGGTACACAGAATTTTCAGGTACAAGCGATATACATGCAAAGAATACAGCGCTCGGAGTTTCACTCCACATCACCGACGCGGTACACAATGAGAAGAATGTTTTTTTACGAAGAATTAGAATCACGAATGACAAAGATGAGCATCGTGAGATAAAAATTTTCTTTGGCCAGGAATTTCGTATCTCTGAGTCACGCCGTGGAGATACTGCATTTTACGATCCTCGTGTTCGTTCCATCGTGCACTACAAGGGACATAATGCATTTCTCGTGCATGCAATTATGAATGGGACTCCATTCGTTGATTACAGTGTGGGACTTTTTAATATTGAAGGCAAGCAGGGGACATACACTGATGCTGAGGATGGTATTCTCTCGCGTAATCCAATTGAGCATGGTTCTGTGGATTCAGTAATCGGACTTACCTTTGAAGCGCAGAGTAGGGAATGTAATGAGGCGTATTACTGGGTTGTTGCAGGGCGTACTATAAATGAAGCACATGTGCTCCATGCGCATATTGAAGAGGAACGACCTGAGAATCTCATTAGTTCAACCGAACGGTACTGGAGAGCGTGGACAGAAAAAGAGTCACGTGACCTTTCTCATATCGAAAAGCATATTCAGCATCTCTACAAGCATTCACTCGCGATTATTCGAACGCATACCGATAATCGCGGAGGTATCATCGCGTCCTCTGATTCAGATATGTTGAATCAAGGAAGAGATTCGTATAGTTACGTGTGGCCACGAGATGCAGCGATTACCTGTTTAGCACTCGACTCTGCCGGACACATTGATGTGACTCAGCGTTTTTTCACATTCATGGCAAAGCGCTTGGAGCCCGATGGCTACCTCATGCACAAATATCGTGTTGATGGAGTCTTAGGAAGTTCGTGGCATCCGTGGGTGCAAAATGGTGTCTTCAAACTACCTATTCAGGAAGATGAAACAGCGACGGTTCTCTATATGCTTGCACAGCACTATACCGTCGCGAAAGATTTGGAACTCATTGAGTCGCTCTACAATCCATTTATAGAAAAGGCTGCTGATTTTATGTGTCGATATATCGAGGAAGAGACAGGACTGCCTGTTGACTCATACGACCTGTGGGAAGAGAAGTATGGATCCTCAACCTATACCGCAGCGTCGGTGTACGGAGCGCTCCATGCAGCGGCAGATCTCTCAGCAATTTTAGGGAAGCGCGAAAATGCAAAGCGATATCGCGATCAGGCGGAACTCATTAAGAAGGCAATTCTTGCACATCTCTATGATGTAAATATGGGGTCATTCATCAAACTTATTCGGCACGAGCGAAGCGGACTCGTGTATGATCGCACTGTTGATATCAGTAGTTTTTACGGCTTGATCGCCTTTGGAGTCCTCGATTCAACTGATAAGCGTATTCAAAGTTCGTTTGCTTTGGTGGAAGAACGGCTCAAGGTGCCGACCCAGTATGGTGGGTACATGCGGTACGAGGGTGATCGATACTACAAGACTGGAGCTGATGCTCCACCAAATGCGTGGTGCATTACGACCCTGTGGGTTGCGCAGTATCACATAAAGTCCGCAAAGACAAAAAAAGACCTTGAGAAGGCGTATGGAATTGTGTGTTGGGTCTACGACCGCGCAACAAAGAGTGGAATTTTGCCGGAGCAAATTCATCCGTATACGGGTGAACACCTCTCCACGGCACCGCTTGTGTGGAGTCACTCAGAGTTTGTGATTACCGTTGATATGTACCTTAAAAAGCTAGGAACGCTCAAAGGGGTTTAGTTATATTTTTTCCACCAAAAACCAAACTGTTTTGCTAAGGGGATATATTTTCCTATTGTGGTGCGGTGAATTGAGTAGGCAAGCGCACAGGTACCAAGTCTTTCACCAATAATTTTTGCTAAGGTACGCATGTAGGTGCCCGAAGAACAGATACAGGTGATTGTAGCTATTTGATACGTTTGTGGAGTCGTTCTCTCGCGCTCAACAATCTCACTCCATCCTTTCCGTACATCATCACGTCTGAAGTCATTACCGAGCGCCTTGCGTTCATCGACAACAAGGGGTATGGATTCGATTTTTTCACTGACCGTCGAAGAGACCTCCGCAATTGTGACGGTCCGTATATTTTCAAGTTTGAGTGCGTAGATACATACCTCTTTGGTGGGTATTTCAATTTCACCAAGACGTCCTTCAAGTGTCCAGGTGTGGAGCGGTTTACCCTTAACGGTCTTTGATGAAAAGTGAGGGTAGGGGAGTGTTATCTTTCCAGTGATGTCATGGAGAACTTTTTTGAGCATGTCTGCATCAATCTGAGGTGCATCACAGGTGGTCGTGAGTCCAAGTACATCACTCGTGTCCGAAGAGATTCCGAAGAGCACTTCAAATGTGTATGCCTTATCGAGTGAGTGATATTTCTCTTGGACTTTGCACTCACTACCAATAACAACGAGCAGTTTGCCTGTCGCCATAGGATCAAGACGTCCTGCATAGGCAAGTGGGACTGTGCGCGAAAGCTTGAGCGACTGACGCAAACGTTCTGTTGCCTCGAGTGGCGTTTCACCAATTAACTTATCTATGGTTGCGTACTTTTGCATATAGCATGTATACACTATTTATTATGCATTTCAATGATGCAATATAGAGAATGAAAACAAAAACCCCCGCATGCTTGCGCACGCGGGTGGTTTGGTCGGGAGTATTCCCAGCCTATGTCCTGGCTCCTTGCCTGGTTGCCTTCGTCTTCTTCGGTTTCGTCGGCTGAATCAACCAGCAATCATCGGGTCGCAAGTGCATACCCTTCGTGGTCCGCAGAGCGCAATGATTGTGCGGCTTCAGTTGGGTGTTGAGTGAGGCCATCATATTGTGGACGACCTTGCTCTGTTCGACAGTGATGATGTGGTTTTGAGTCAGGAACGTGACGCCTACTGCGCCCGTCCTGTACATGACCTTGCAGGTAATTCCGGTCACTTCGCTCACCCACTCGAGCAGGATTTCCTTCAAGCTTTCGTGCAACTCCTGTGTGGAGAGAGGCCCCTGTTGTGGAAGCCTTTTTTTGCTTTTAGCCATACTCTTACTCCTGTACGTTTTTATGAAAAAACACCGTTTTTACTCCAGCGACCATTATACGTTGAAAGTTGGATATGTCAATAAATTATTGCTCATCAATACTTGTCCTGTAATACATGGTTCACAGATGCGTCATTACTTTATATGATGACACACATGCAAATCACTCAACACACATATCGGTATTACGTTGTACTCATGCTCGCATTACTCACGCTTATTCCGTCCTTCACATTCGCCGCAACACCCACCTCGCTTGAAGTAGCAGGATGGATACCATATTGGCGCGACAGTCAGGGTATTAAAGATGCAAAGAAGAACATCAAAGATATTGATGTGGTGTATCCATTTGCATTCTCGGTCAAGAGCGATGGTGATATTAAAGATCTCGCTGGTCTGAAGGATAAAGAGTGGCAATCATTGTTTAAGCTTGCACGAAGTAAAGATATTGAAGTGATTCCAACGGTTATGTGGAGTGATGGTGCGAGTATCCATACAATTTTGAGCTCGACATCATCACGAAGTGCCCATATTGAGGCTATTGTGGAAATGGTAGAAAAGGGAAAGTATGATGGCGTTGATATTGACTACGAGGCGAAGAAGTCTGAGACGAAAGACTTTTTCTCACAGTTCCTAAAGGAACTTAAGGCTGAACTCGGAAAGAAGTTACTTACCTGTACGGTTGAAGCGCGAACGCCACCCGAGTCACTCTACAGAGAGATTCCTGCAGTCATTGCGTACGCAAACGACTATAAGGAGATAGCAAAGCATTGCGATAGAGTTGAAATCATGGCCTATGATCAACAGCGAGCCGACATACAGTTAAATGCTAAACGTACGGGCCAGCCGTACATGCCAGTGTCTGACGCTGATTGGGTAGAAAAAGTTATTACGCTTGCACTCAAAGATATTCCGAAAGAAAAACTTGTGCTCGGTATTCCAACCTATGGGCATCACTATGCACTCACCGTTGCTCCAGAGTGGTATAAAGATTATCGAAAAATTGGTGCCCTTAATGTGCCGGACATTCTTGATATCGCAAAAGAATACAAGGTGACCCCCACACGAAATGCCGCGGGTGAAATGAGTTTTAGCTACATTCCTAAGTCATCTGATTTAAAACTCTCTTCTGCACTTAAAATTCCAAAGAGTACGCCGAAAGGAAATATTGTGGCAGCACGCGCACTCGCGTATGCAAATAAGACAGGGGAGACAGTCACGGTGAATCTCGCATGGTATAGCGACGCAGGTGCAATTGAGGATAAGATGGATCTTGCACAGAAATACAACTTACGCGGTATCGCGCTCTTCAAGATAGACGGCGAAGAAGACAAGAAAGTTTGGTCACTCATTAAGTAGTAGGAGCAATTCGTTCGTGTTCTGCCACGGTTACTTTCAGGTTAGTGTATTCGTGATAGATGATGTAGACAATGACTATGTCGATCAATATGATGGAAAGGAGTATGAGCGAATGTGTATGGAAGACACGGTAGATTGAGTAGAGGATAAAAAGAGATATGAGCCCCATGGTAAGTGGGAATGCCCAGAGTCTCCGTTGCAGTAAACAAATTGAAAGGACGATATCAACGGTGCCCCAGAAAATAAGATATGAGGCAACGAAATACGTTATGGTGAATGTATGATCTTGCAGAGCAACGTATATGAACTGGAAAATAGCATCGTTGGGGTCAGTCTCAACTTCGTATGACATTGCATTAAGAAGCACATCGGCAAGATGCGTTCCGATGAAGAACTTGAGTAGTATCCCTCCCAAGATAAGGCGGAGTGTTCCATAGAGGATGCGCCACCACATGCCAAGGCTGAATGCTACTCCAAGCACTTGCTCCTCGCGTTTTTCGAGCTCATGAATGATGTCCATTCTGAGGAGTATAGCAGAGTACTCCATGATAAGTACAAAACCCGCGTTCATATGAACGCGGGTTTTGTATACGTACTATCTTAAGTTATTAAGATCGCTTGTTATTTTAAGGTCACTGTACAAAGGTAAGTGCTTTTCCACTTTCCTTACCTCGACCAGTTCGGCCGATGCGGTGTACGTAGTCTTCGTACGTTGCAGGGAGGTCATAGTTAATCACGTGTGAAATGTTATCAACGTGGATACCACGAGCGGCAACATCTGTTGCGACGAGTACCTTTGTGTGACTATCCTTGAATCCCTTGAGTGAACGCTGGCGCTGTGAGTGCGACTTATTACCATGGATTGAATCAGCCTTAATGCCATGCTTTACAAGTTGCTGGGCGAGCTTTTCAACGCTGTGTTTCATGGCACCAAAAATGAGTACACGCTTGAAACTTGGATCTTCAAGTAGCTTCGTAAGAGTTTCAAACTTGTCATGATTGCCATATCGAACGACATCCTGAAGGACAGCGTTTGTGATGTCCTGCTTCTTTACCGAGATAATGACAGGGTCGCGGAGGAACTCATGTACGAGCCCTTCAATGTCCTTCGACATCGTTGCAGAGAAGAAGAGTGTTTCTCGAGTCTTGGGTGTACCTGAGAGAATTTTCTTCATGTCATGAATGAATCCCATATCGAGCATACGGTCAGCTTCATCGAGGACGACCGCCGTAACCATAGCTGGCTTGATGTCCTTTCGCTCAATGAGATCGAGCACACGACCAGGTGTACCAATAATGAAATGATTCTTTCGACGGAGTCCGTTTATCTGTGGACGAATGCTCGTACCACCAACACAGACTGTTGAATAAATCTTTGCACCCTTTGAGAGTTTGTGAAGCTCAGCTTCAATCTGAAGCGCAAGCTCACGTGTTGGTGTGAGGATAAGTGTGAGACGATTGTACTCACGAAGAGTCTTATCGATAAGTGGAATGAGGAAGGCAGCGGTCTTACCAGTTCCTGTATTCGCAAGTCCGATGACATCTTTATTTTGAAGGATGTGCGGAATAATCTGATCTTGAATCGGGGTAGGAGTCGTGAGTCCAGAAGAAGTTACGGTGAATGCGAGCTTCTTATCAAGACCGAATTCAGTAAACTTGTGCTTTGGTTCATAGACTTCAGCCTCTGTCGGAACGACAGGATTCTTATTGATGAATTGTGAGACATCAAATGTCTTTTGGACACGACCTCCTCTACCTCCTCCTTGAGAGGGGCGATGTGAGAATGGCTTGCGGGGAGCATGTGAAGAGTAGGGACGTCGGCCACCTTGTGATGATGGGCTTCGTCTCGCTCCTCCCTGATGTCCACGACTAAATGAGGGGTTTCCTGTGCTGTCTTTGCGCACAGAAGACCCGTTCCGGGATTGCCGGTTGATTGAGTGTTGCATTAATTATGTGTTAGGGCTGTGCAGGTAAATAATCCGAAACCGAAGTTCGTGCTCAAGAGCCCTACACGAGAATCTTAAGATGCCCGTATAGTAATATAAAAAACGCAAAGAGTCAACTATCGCGACGGCGCTGAGCCTACTTTGTCACAGAAAATAAGAACTTTGCTAGAATAGACTCATCATGCCTCCCGTTCGTCAAAATGAGCCTATGAGTGCACTTACGCACCTTATTGGGGTCTGTCTATCGATTGCTGGCCTTGCACTTCTCGTAGTCATCGCGGCAGTGCATGGGAGTACACTCCATGTTGTCTCCTTCACTATCTTCGGAGCGACAATGCTCCTTTTGTATCTCTCAAGTACGATATACCACTTTATCTGTATCACGAGCGTGCGTGCGAAGCGTGTATTTCAAATTTTTGATCATGTTGCAATTTATCTCCTCATAGCAGGAACGTACACTCCGGTTGCACTTATCGTTTTACCTCCCGGATGGGGATGGACAATCTTTGGGCTCGTCTGGTTTCTTGCAGTGATTGGTACAGTTATTAAAGGTACTGGCATGCGCATACCCTCATGGGTGTCCCTTGGCCTGTATCTTCTTATGGGGTGGCTCATACTCATCGCGTTTTTTCCTCTCGTACAGACGTTACCAAGTCAGGCGCTCTTCTGGCTTGCACTCGGGGGTATCTGGTACACACTCGGGGCAGTCTTTTTTGCTCTTGATAGGATTGTCCCACGCACAAAATGGTTTGGGATGCATGAGGTATTTCACATCTGTGTCATGTTGGGAAGTTTCTCCCACTTTTGGCTCATGTTTCGATATCTGGTGAATGTGCAATAATTTCCTTTTCAAAGCGGGTCTCGTGCCCTATAGTTGAGGCATGATTGAACAAATATTTTCGTCCCAAGAGCTTATTTTTACTGTTAATCTCGCCCTTTGTGTAGTAGCAGGTTTCCTTATTGGTGTTGAGCGTGAATCACGTGGAAAGGATGCGGGTATTAGTACACACACACTTGTCATCATGGGTTCGATGCTCTTCACGTTTCTTTCGATGTATGTTGATCCGCTCTCAAC
>CAZCWH010000013.1:0-16833 GCA_964502345.1 uncultured Candidatus Saccharibacteria bacterium
TTCAACTTCCTCACCAACCTTTACCTTTCCTCGTTCAACACGTCCTGTTACTACAGTACCGCGTCCTTCAATTGAGAAGATGTCCTCAATTGGCATAAGGAATGGCTTGTCGAGTTCACGAACTGGCATTGGGAAGTATGAATCCATCGCATCAACGAGTTCAAGAACCTTGTTACCCCAGTCGCTTGTTGGCGCCTCGAGTGCCTTGAGTCCTGATACCTTAATTATTGGTGCATTCTTTCCATCATATCCGTGCTTGTCGAGGAGCTCTCGGAGCTCTTCTTCAACGAGCATAATCATTTCCTCATCATCAACCATGTCGCACTTGTTGAGGAATACAATAATCTTTGGAACTCCAACCTGCTTTGCGAGAAGTACGTGCTCACGTGTTTGTGGCATCGCACCATCTGTTGCAGCAACAACAAGCACAGCGCCGTCCATCTGGGCAGCACCCGTAATCATGTTCTTGATGTAGTCAGCGTGACCAGGCGCATCGATGTGCGCATAGTGACGATTTGGAGTCTCGTACTCAGAGTGAGATAGAGAAATTGTAATACCTCGTGCTTTTTCTTCTGGAGCCTTGTCGATATCATCGACACCCTTAACGCTTGCTCCGTAACCATTGCCCTTCGCGTGAAGAACATTGAGAATCGCAGCTGTAAGCGTAGTCTTACCATGGTCAACGTGACCAATAGTTCCTACGTTTACGTGCGGCTTTGTTCGATCAAAATCTGCCATAGTACGTAAATACTAAACTTTAGATAATAAACTCCGCACACTGCGACTCTCCTTTAATATAAAAAGAGTCAGCGGGCACTCAGGGGTAAGGGCGCGAGAACGCTGCCTTACCTCTACGTACACACTTGTATGTCAAAAAGAGCAATCACTTACTCCTCAGCACGCGTAAAGCGCGATGCGGTGACCGCAATAGTACAAGAGGCGCTTAGTTTTTGCAAGTTACCGCGAAAGTGCGCCAATTCTAGCTCCTACTCGGAACACTCAGTGAGATAAAGAAAACGCCATGCGGGGACCGCATGGCAAGGTATGTCAATGTTGAAGGTTAGTGCTTTTGATTCGAATCTGCTTGAAGGAGGCAAAAGTCGCTGAGTGCGCTTGGTGAATGGCTACGCCACTCTCTTCCCCGAAGTCTCCTCTGCCTCGCGAGTTGCGCATAGGACTTAAGCGCATGCGCACAAGATAAACAGAGTTGACGCCCCCCTTCAATTTGACTGTTGAGCTCCCGCTCGAACCCTTCCTTGCGGTATGCTTGAAAGACTTCTGGTCGGACGATTGACCATGCCAACTTGAACGAGCCGTCTTCTTCCCAGACCAACTGCATCTTCTGTTGTTCTAACCTTACCTTAAGATGCTTGAGGAAACGTCGTGAGTGTCTCCCAAGCGCATGTTTGGTTTCAACCGAAAACCCCACTTGGATCTCTTCACTTCCTAGCAAGAACGTAAATGTGCTCTTAATTGCAACCTCTACACCAGGAGACTCCAGGTAGCCCGTCCCGGAAAGTGACCCGTAGTCAGTCTCCCACTCGCTCTTGGCGAGATCGACAAATAATTCATGGAGTGGATTACCGATGCGTTGCATGTCACCCTCCCTCTGGTTGAGGTTGATGAAACTATCCTTATCAAGTATCGCAGAGAGTGAAGGCTACGTAAAGAAAAGTATAAACTAGAACATGAATTTATATGTTTATACTAAAAAAGCATCCAGGGAGGATGCTTTTTCTTATCGGTCCTTCAGGGTCAAGTTGCTATATAGCATTCTTTAGCGTCAAGCTATGTCCTTCCCGTCTTACTTGAACAAATGAGTATCAGTGCACGAGCTTGCTTGTGTACATGATACGAGTGCAGTTCAAGAATGCTTTGCATACAGACACTGTACACCTTTCGCACTAAATTAGTCTGGGAGACTAATTTAGTGCGAAAGGTCTTGCGACAGTCTCCCAGACTGTCTCACCTCACATCGCTCCGCCTCGTAAAAGATATTACGGGGAAGGAAAAACAAAACATCCCTCAATGGGATGTTTTGTTTTCTTTATGCTTCCTCTGTAATATCTTTTACGCCACGCGCCTTCTTGATTTCGAGCGCAACGTTTGGTGGAACGACTTCATAGTGATCAAATTCCATGGTCATGTTCGCACGTCCTTCGGTCATAGAACGGAGGATAGTTGTGTATCCAAACATTTCAGAAAGTGGAACTTTCGCATGAATGACTTTAACCATATCGCGATCATCCATTCCTTCAACGAGTCCTCGCTTTGAGCTGATGTTACCATTTACGTCACCCATGAATTTCTCAGGTGTTGTTACTTCAACCTTCATGATTGGTTCGAGGAGAACAGCACCAGCTTTTTGTGCAGCCTCTTTGAAGGCATTAATAGCAGCAAGCTTGAAAGCGATTTCACTTGAGTCCACTTCGTGGAAGCTACCATCGAAGAGTTCAACTGAGATATCTTCCATCTTGTATCCTGCAACAAATCCACGTGCCATCGCTTCCTTACATCCCTTCATAACCGCAGGAATGAATTCATTTGGAATTACTCCTCCCTTAATCGAGTTTACGAATTCGTAATGATCTTCTCGAGTAATATTCTTTGGAAGTGACTTACCTTCAGCAAGTTCGAGTGGCTTCATTGGTCGAATACGAATCTTGACGTGACCGTACTGTCCACGACCTCCTGACTGCTTAATGTATTTGTATTCTGCTTCTGCTTCTCGCTGAATCGTTTCACGATAGGCAACCTGTGGTTTACCCACATTTGCTTCAACACCGAACTCTCGCTTCATGCGATCAACAATAATTTCAAGGTGAAGCTCACCCATACCTGCAATGATAGTCTCAAGAGTCTCTTCATCTGTTGAAACTTTGAAGGTTGGATCCTCATCAGAAAGCTTCTTCATTGCCATACCCATCTTCTCTTGGTCATTCTTAGTCTTTGGTTCAATACGCATTGCTACCACTGGCTCTGGGAAGACAATTGTCTCAAGAATGATTGGTTTATCTTCTGCACAGAGTGTATGTGATGTTTTTACATCCTTAATACCTACTCCAGCTGCAATTTCTCCTGCGTATACCTCATCAATTTCAGTTCGCTTATCAGCCATGAGCCGAACGATGCGTCCGAGACGTTCCTTCTCTCCAGTTGTTGCGTTGTATAGATAACTTCCTGCCTTGATGGTACCTGAGTACACGCGGAAGAATGTGAGTTGCCCTACGAACGGGTCAGTCTGAAGTTTGAATGCGAGCGCACAGAAAGGTTCCTCATCTGATGCTGATCGAGTTTCCTCCGCATCAGTATTTGGATTGATACCTTTTACTGGTGGAAGATCAACTGGAGATGGGAGGTAATCGACAACGGCATCAAGAATGAGTTGTACCCCCATGTTCTTGAGCGCTGAACCAGTCATCACTGGGAAAATCTTGTTGGCAATTACTGCCTTACGAAGCGTTGCTTGAAGTTCAGCATATGTTGGTTCCTTTCCTTCGAGGTACGCCGTCATTTGTGCGTCATCATTCTCGACAATGCGCTCAACGAGCTCTCCATGATACTTTACCGCATCATCCATGAGCTCAGCAGGAATCTCATGTTCAACTACCTTCATTCCCATCTCTCCCTCGAAGGTGTATGCCTTCATCTTTAGAAGGTCAACGACTCCCTTGAGGTTATCTTCACTTCCCCATGGAATTTGGTATCGAACTGCTTTTTTCGAAAGTCGAGCAAGAATTGAAGCATATGATCGTTCAAAATCAGCTCCTGTGCGGTCCATCTTATTGATGAAACAAATGCGTGGCACTGCCGCTTCATCAGCATATCGCCAGTTGGTTTCAGACTGTGGTTCAACGCCGGCAACTCCATCGAATACAACAATCGCACCGTCAAGCACGCGCATTGAACGCTTCACTTCAGCAGTGAAGTCGATGTGTCCTGGAGTATCAATGATGTTGAAACTATACTTTAAATCCGGATTGACTCGATCCGTAATCAAAGACGGTGTCCAGTTACATGAGATTGCAGCTGCGGTAATCGTAATACCACGCTCGCGCTCCTGCTCCATCCAGTCAGTAACCGTTGAACCATCATGTACCTCACCGATTTTATGGCTCATACCCGTATAGAAGAGTACGCGCTCAGAAGTGGTTGTCTTACCGGCATCAACGTGGGCAACAATACCGAAGTTGCGAAGCTTATGAAGTGGAAATGCTCGTGCCATATTAAATAATTGAACGATTAAATGCTAAATTGCCTCCCTTCTTATGAGCGCGGCGTGCGACCCTATTAAAGAAAGAAAAAAAGCCCAGAGGCTTAATTGCGCATACTATACGGTATTTAGACCACTTCGGCAATATATAATAGAAGCATGAGTTTCATAGTACTTACCTTATTCTTTTTTAGTATCGTTACCCCACTTCAGTCACACGCTGATGAATTAAACGCTGGTTTTGTGCAGGGCATCTGGTTTGGAACTGAGAGTGTGTTTGTGGGTGATACCGTTCGGATTTATGTTGCGCTGCGCAACAATGCAGACCACGACCTCACCGGTACGGTACGCTTTAACGATAACGAAAAGCGTGTCGGGACCTCGTATGTGAGTGCACTTCCTGGGCGACTCATCGAGGCGTGGACTGATTGGACACCTACCTACGGGGAACACATTATTGTCGCTACACTCACTAATACGCAGCTCCATCCGCTCGGCGAAGATCCAGAAATGGTTGAAGTTATCAGTGCACAAGCTGAACAGACTGTGTTTATCGACCGTGACACTGACAAAGACGGCATCGGAGATAGAGAGGATGCTGATGACGATAATGATAAGGTCTCAGATACTGATGAGGTAGCTACCGGCACTGACCCACTTGTGTACAATGCTCCAAAGCAGAGTGAACAAAGTACCACTGACGAAGAGTCTTCGGACGAAGAGGAAGAAGAGGAAGAATCTTCAAAGACCTCAGAGGAAAATGTTGTTAATACAAACAAAAAATCTGGACTTGAAAAATATATTGAAAATGAAACTGTCCATAATGTGCTCAGTGATGTAACAACCAAGGTTGAATCGACAAAACAATCGCTCGATGCGTATCGAGAAAAAAGGAACGCTGAGGTGCCCACTGCACTGAGTGGTAAGCAAACACTCACGGAAGCAGAAAAAACCCTTAACTCAACCTCATCACTCATGAGTGCGACTATCACTCGTTCTACTCTTGAGAAATCTCCTGGGATGTTGAAGTCGCTCCTCACTGCAATTATTGCCTTCCTCTCGGCGATGTACACGTTTGTTCTCTGGGCACTCTCAGGAATGCTTGAACACCCTGCACTTATTCAGTTTGGATTACTCTTACTCATACTCATCATCTGCTACACACTTGCGAGAAAGATTGGAGGGAGGCCAAGGCGCGACTAATCAAAGTCCCTACCTAGAAACCGAGACTCTTCATTGCGCTGAAGACTCGTATGAATCCACCAACATTTGCACCTTTTACATAATCGATTTTTCCTTCGACATTTCCATACTGTACACACGTCTCGTGAATGTGTTTCATGATATCGCGAAGACGTGCGTCTACCTCTTCGGGTTTCCACTGTATATGTGCGGCATTCTGACTCATTTCAAGTCCAGAGACTGCTACCCCACCCGCGTTCACTGCCTTTGCTGGACCAAAAAGAATATCGGCCTCCTCAAACGACTTAATCGCATTGAGTGTAACGGGCATATTCGCCGCCTCAGCAACCAAGAATGCGCCATTCTGAATGATTGCTTTTGCATCAGTTTCATCAATTTCATTTTGCGTTGCTGCAGGGATGTACATGTCTGCTTTACTAGACGCCCATGGGGTACCCTCGCAGTATACAAAATCATTCCCCTTCAATTCCTTAAGGGAGCCTTTCTTCTCTTTGAGAATCTTTACTGCGTTAATCACCTCTCGAGTGAGGCCGGTTTCCGCATAGATGTACCCTTCACGATCACTGAGCGTAAGCGGGAGAGCCCCCTCATCTACCAATTTTTCTGCCACATGGGTTGCCACGTTTCCTGATCCAGAAATTACTACACGCATGCCTGTAATCTCCTTTTCTCTATGAGCGAGCATTTCTTTAATGAAATATACAGCCCCATATCCTGTTGCTTCAGTGCGAATATACGAACCCCCGTATCCAACTCCTTTTCCGGTGAGTGTCCCGTCGGTTTTGTTTGTTAGTTTTTTATATGCACCATACATGTATCCAATCTCACGAGACCCAACCCCCATGTCTCCTGCAGGAACGTCAGTGTCGGGGCCAATGTATTTCGCTAGCTCTGAAATAAATGCAACGCAGAATCTTCGAATTTCACTGTCACTTTTTCCTTTTGGATCAAAATCACTTCCTCCTTTTCCTCCACCAAGCGGAAGTCCCGTGAGGGCATTTTTAAATATTTGTTCAAAGCCAAGAAACTTAAGCACATCCTCACTCACACTCGGATCAAACCTAAGTCCCCCTTTGTATGGACCCAATGCGGAATTAAATTGCACGCGCCATCCAGTATTTGCATTAAGCTTTCCATCATCCCCCTCCCATACAACCTTAAATGAGATTATTCGCTCGGGCATAAGCATGCGTTCCAGGCGCGCATAGTCTATTTCATTTGCCTGAATTGCTGAAAGATACGGGAGAATGTGCTCTAAAAATTCTGAAACTGCTTGTCTAAAAAGTGGTTGCGGAGCATATCGCTCTGTGACACGGGTGAGAAATTCTTGCTCCATACGTAGCGTATATTATGCGCCTATTTTAGATAAAAACAAAAGGTGCGCTGATACGTCCATCTATTCTGTCACCTTAAAACCGGCCTTTACTGCCTCATCTGCTATGTGTGTACGGGCTCTCTCGATATCACTAGCGTACACTCGAAGCTCCTGATGCGAAATGTTATCGCGTATTGAAAGAAGCAAACTATTACCATCATCGGCGATCTTGATACGCTTCTGACCCTTAGCTGAAGGGAGACCTCCTTTGATAAAACCTGGTGATATTTTTGTCACACAGGAACAGGCATGCGCAATGTCAGCAATCACCCCGGCAGCAGGAACAACGGTTGTGTGCCCACCACCATATTTCCCTCCAGCCCTACCAGTTTTCTTTGCCATATCAATGTTTTTTCATCACTATATTCTGAAACCAACCCGTTTCAATAATTGCATTCGTCCATGCAAGAACTCGCGGGTACGGCGTGAAATCAAATTCCCCTTCTCGTGTACGCATGATCTGTCTGATAAATGGAATGATGGCAATATCGGCAAGCGTAAGACGTTCTTCAATTAGATATTTCTTTCCCAGAAGTGCATCCTCAAGCGTCTGCATCAAATGTTGTAATTCTTTTGTGTGAAGGGGGTGGACTTCAGGATCAAATTTCAAATTTACTCCATACTTATAGAGATCAATTATTGGCTTTAGCTTTAAGGCACACCAATCCCACCATTTTGTCATTTCCTTATACCCAGTAGAATCGGACGATGGAGTAAATTGCGGAGCTCCATTAACTGAATCAATAAAAAGATTCATCTCGTTAGATTCCGGCATGACTTTCTCTACCCCACCATCGAGAACATACCTGAGAACAGGCACCCGTGGCCGTTCATTAGTACTAGATGACCATTCGTTCATCCATAGTGTCCACTCGCGAAGGGGTTCTTCAACTATCTGGTATTCAATTCCTTTGAGGTAGAGCAATATCCTCGTCCGTATACAAAACGGACATCGCCTATAACTATGGAGAATAAACTGCATACATCGATTATGACCTTCCTCATAAGAACCGCAAGCTCATGACTTAGATTTTAGGTAGCATTTCAAATTTGAATGGGGCACGCGGCGAACAAGAAAAAAGGACCGAGACGTATTCAACATACAGCGAGGTCCTTTTTTCGCAGTTCAACAAAGTGAACCGTCAAATTTGAAATGCTACCAAGCGAAGTGTGCAAAAGCTCGGTTAGCCTCTGCCATTCGGTGCGTATCCTCCTTCTTCTTCACTGCTGAACCTTCTTCGCGAGCTGCTGCCATCACTTCGTTTGCAAGTGCCTTGAACATTGGCGTTGCCTTTTGTGAACGTGCTGCAGTGATAATCCATCTAAAGGCGAGTGCAAGACGTCGCTCCTGACGTACTTCACGTGGAACCTGGTAGTTTGCTCCACCAACACGTCGTGAACGAACCTCCATCTGAGGTCCAGCATTTCGAATTGCTGTTTCGAGAATCTCGATTGGATCTCCACCTCCTTCCTTTGCATTCTTAATCTCTTCGAGAGCTGCGTACACAATTTTACGTGCAGTCTCCTTCTGACCACGTAGCATGATGTAATTAATAAGCCGTGAGACGGTTACTGAGTTGAACTTATCATCTCCCTTGAGCGGGGCGCGTCGTTTAATTGGTCGTCGCATAATGTCCTATCGTTATCTATAGCGAGTATAGTCTATTAATAATTTCTGTTACTTCCCTTTTGGTCGCTTTGCTCCGTATCGTGAACGTCCGTTGAGACGATTGTTCACTCCACTCGCATCGTACTTCCCTCGAACAATAGTGTATTGCACACCGATGTCCTTCACACGTCCACCGCGTACGAGCACAACAGAGTGTTCCTGGAGTGTGTGCCCAATACCTGGGATATACGCAGTAATCTCATAACCATTCGTAAGGCGTACACGAGCGATTTTACGAATCGCAGAGTTTGGCTTACGAGGAGTCTTTGTGGTTACACGCGTACAAACACCACGCTTAAATGGAGAATTGTATACGTTCGGACGATTTTTGATTTTATCAAAACCAGTATGAAGAGCCCCTGTCTTACTCTTGGTAGCTGGGTTACGTCGCTTCTTCCGTGCTAATTGATTTATTGTTGACATTTGAATTTAAAAAGACCGCCTGAAAGCGTGCGTGTACTCTACTATAGATAAGGAAAAGTGCAACCCTGATCTCAATTGGACCACGAAAGGTTCACCTCCTACTGACTAAAAGCCCGTTAGGCCAGTGAAAAGGGTAAAAATACTACTCACAATTGCACTAAATGGCTTCCAGAGGATTGTAATAAAAATATATACAAAAATGAAGGTACCGATGAGGCCGAATCGTCCCATTAGGTCGCCTAATTCCTTATATTTAAGCCGTAACCCAAATGGAAGTATGGACTCAAGAATCTTGGAACCATCGAGGGGTGGACTGGGAATTGAGTTAAAGAGTGCAAGGAGAATATTGATGTATACGATGTAGCTCGCAAGGGAGACGAATGACGCTGATAAATCAAGCGGGACAGCCATTCGAACGATGATAGCGAATATAAGAGCAAGGAGTAGGTTTGTACCCGGACCCGCTGCAGCAACAATGGCTTCTCCCCAGCGTTGATTGTTTAGATTATAGGGATTATAGGGGACTGGTTTTGCCCACCCAAAGAGAAGTCCTGAGTTTGTGAGGAAAAGGAATGCAGGAAGCAACACCGATCCTATCGGGTCAATGTGACGAAGGGGGTTAGCACTGAGGCGACCAGCGAGGCGTGCGGTCGGGTCTCCAAGCCAATTAGCTGCATACCCGTGCGCAACTTCATGAAGCACAATCGAAAGAATGAGGGCGATAATAACGGATATTTCTGTAATTCCCATACTTCAGTAGTTAAAACACTATCCGTATTACTATCGCAATGACGATAAAAAGTGCTAAAAACCCTACACCGATTATGATTTGCCCAGCGATTTGGTACCCAAGAACCGCAAGTGCGCGCTTATAAAAGACGTCTGAGTTTAACCAACCTTTATATGAGTGAGTATCAACAGGCTTTTGTGCCACTGCTGTTTGTTGCACCACTCCGCTTGGTGTCGACTGACTCGTTTGTGTAGTTTCATTCATACCTTTAGATTATATCGAAATATATGAGAAGCTCCAAAAGATACGAGCTTGCGTAATGATTACAATATGGTACGATTGCGCGCACATATGGCTAAACAATGTGAAGTAACCGGAAAGAAGACCCAGATTGGGGGTCGCTACTCAAATCGCACACGTGCGACGCAATTTAACCCGTGCGGTAAAGCTCGCCGTGCACCAAATCTTCAGAAGAAGCGTATTTTTGTTGCAGAACTCGGAAAGACAGTGACTGTCAAACTTTCAACTAAAGCAATCCGAACTATCGCAAAGAATGGTGCATACGCCACTTTGAAAGGAGCAAACATTATCTAAGCCACACCTCTGAGCCATCGCTCACAAAATGGATACTGCCACTTTGGGCAGTATTTTTTGTTGTCACGTTCATGAGTTGAAACTCTTCCAGTACTTCACTGTGCGGATGACCGTATGCATTTTCCTTGCCTGCAGAGATAACGGCATACGCTGGTTTCACCATCTCAATAAATGTATGCGTCGAAGATGTTCTTGAGCCATGATGTCCTGCCTTGAGCACATCGCTTTTGAGGCTTGTTCCATCGAGCAGAACAAGATACTCCTCAATCGCAGACGGTGAATCACCTGTGAACATGAATGTAGAATCACCGTATGTCAGTTTGGATACGATGGATGCTGTATTGCTCTCAAGATTACTCGGGTCACGATCGGGAAAAAGGATACTGAGCGTTGTGCTACCCAAAGAATCAGTTCCCAGATCGTACACATCACCCCTTCGTGCATACAATATTCTTGCACCTTCATTTTTCAGAAGTTCAGTAAAAATATTGGCGACCGGTGTGTCGCTTTTATTCTCAGTCAAGAGAACTGATTCGATTTTATAGCGCTTTAAAATACTAATGAAGCCGCCTATGTGATCCTGATCAGGATGAGTTGCAACAATCATATCGAGATCTCTATCAAAAAAACCCATTTCCTTCCCAAGCGCGCGAAGGACGCTTTCGTTTGGACCCCCGTCGATGAGTATTTGTGTGCCCGAAGGTGACTCAATGAATATCGAATCTCCTTGTCCAACATCAAGGAATGTCACTTTGAGAAGGTTATTCTTTTCCTTTGAGTTTTGTAATGTAGTAAAAAAGAGTATGAGCGCAATAAGAATGCAGAGTACCGCGACAACAGTTATCCGCGTCATCCTTGACCAGTGTTCCATGCATATATTGTATAGTGTTTTACTTTATTCTGGCCGCGATTATAGCTCCCGAATGTGATCAAAAATGGTATACTGGCGACACATTATTTTCTTAATTTATTATTATGCACACATACACTGCGCAAACGTTCAATCTACCTGAACTTCCTGGACTCTCCGAGAAGCAAATCACCGCACACCTTGGTCTCTACCAAGGATACGTGAAGCACATGAATGTCCTTCGAGAAGAAATTTTTGAGCTCGAAGCTGCCGATAAAGAGAAGTACTCGTACTCAATCATGGAAACACGACGCCGACTTGGCTTCGAGTTTAATGGCATGCGTATGCACGAGTACTATTTCGCACAACTTGAGGGTGGTGCCACACCTATGAATCCTGCTTCAAAGCTCGCAGATGCACTCACAGAAAAATATCAATCACTCGAGAACTTTATCCAGCATTTCACACAAGTTGGGATGAGTCGGGGGATTGGCTGGTCGGTACTCTACGCTGACGACAAAGCAGGGACAGTGCACACATCATGGGTGGGTGACCATGAACTCGGACAACTCGCTGGCCTCCCCGTCATCTTAGCAATGGATATGTGGGAACACGCATATATGGTTGACTACCTACCTGCTGAAAAGAAAAGTTACATTGAAGCATTTCTCAAGAACATGAACTGGAGTGTCCCAGAAAGACGCTTTAATGCTCTTCAATAATTAACGAACCGAGATTGTATCTCGAACACCCGCTCGTGAAATTTCTTCACGAGCGGGTGTTTCAATTTCCTCCTCAATAGTCCAGTCGTCAAAATTAGTTTTTTGATTTTGTACTAAGCGACTGTCTTGAGTCTCCTGTTTTTTATAGAGCCATATGAGCGTAGAGGCGATGAACAGGTAGGTAACACAGACAATCCAAAACGAGAATGATGGGAGGGAAAACGATGCAAACGAAAGACGCGAAAACTGCTCTGCGACCACCACGATATACATGAGTGAGATGTATGCAGGAAAAGCCGCAAGCACGCCAAGAAAGTCCGAGAGTAAACCTGCTATGCCTGCGATGAACGATAGGAACATCGCAATAGGAACCATCGGTAACACAAGTACATTCACAATGACCGAAACCACGGAGAATGTTCCCACAAGAAATACAAGGAAGGGGAGAATAAATATCTGAGTGGAAAGTGTAGCGGTTAAAAATTCACGAATTCCCAGTCGCGTCGGCACGCGGATGAGTCGCCTCTCAATCACCGGAGCAATGAGAATGAGACCAAGAGTTGCAAGGAATGAAAGCTGGAAACCCGGATCAAATGCGAGGAGATATGGATTTATTAGAATCATCCCAACACCCGTAAGTATGAGTGCTCGCATTACTGCATACTGTCTCCCCACCGTGCGTGCAATGAGCACAAGTGTGGCCATGATTGAGGCACGCACTACCGTCGCTCCGAGACCGACGAGAATTGCAAAACTCATAATAATTCCTATACCGATCAGCATGCGCATACGCGGACGAAAAGCCCATGAAAGCAATCGCATGACTGCCTCGGCGACAATCATAACGTTGTATCCTGAGAGAACGACAATATGAATGATACCAACACTCCTAAATGCTTCTTCAAGGTCGGCTCCAAGTGCTCGTTTTGCACCAAGGAGAATCCCTTCTGACAACCCTGCAGAAGGTTCACTTAACCCACTTTCAAGAGATGTCATGAATTTCTGTTTACCAGAGAAGAGTCTTTCAAGAAACCAATTACCCTGACCTGTTTCGATACGTTCCACCTTTGGATACGTAACCATGTACTCAACCCCTCGAGCTCTGAGATATCCTGGGTAATTGAATGTTCTTCCATACTCTGTCTCAAATGGTTCCGGCACCGTAAGCTCCCCCACTACACGAATGCGGTCTCCGTAATTAAATGCTTGAAATCGATCTCCTATCACAAGTATTTTCTCTTCTGTTGCTATATCTCTCACATAGAGGTGCATGCTCCGCTCACGCACTTCCGGTTCTCTCACAATAATTCCTTCAATCGTCACTCGTTCACCCACTGAAGGAAAAAGTGGTGAAACTGCAGTCTCCTGTATATTTAGTCTCATGACCCCGAGAGAAAAACAAATGATACTGAGGCTCGTGAAGAACAGTGGGGAACGGAAGTCTCGTTTCCGTATCCACCAAAGAAATCCTGATGACAGTGCAATAAGCAGAAGAAACAAGATGATTGGCCAACTAATATCAAAAAACGAGCGAAATAAAATCCCGCTCGCAATACCAATACCTACGCCGTAAAAAATAAATCCTTGCATACTATGCACTCCACTCCCTTTTGAGCTTTGCCTCTTCTTCCGCTGTAAATGCCTTTTTAAACTTTGCCTTCTTTCCTTTAACACGCGCCTCACAATCTGCCCAGGTCTGGTGCGTCATAACCTTGCCATCTACATAGGAAACATATGAGTAGGCCTTGCCCTTTCTGCCCGTAGAAGAGGATACGACTCGTGCCTTTGGCATACCTTTCAAAAACTCTTTGTACTTCGCAATAGAACCATAAAACAACTCAACTTTTTCTTTTCGGGCGTAGCCGTTTGCAATCATGTCAGCGCGCTCATTCTGTGAAACCCCCGAGTGTCCCTTCACATGCTCCCAGGTGACCGT
Source organism: uncultured Candidatus Saccharibacteria bacterium (assembly GCA_964502345.1). Classification (GTDB taxonomy): domain Bacteria; phylum Patescibacteriota; class Minisyncoccia; order Phycocordibacterales; family UBA918; genus Damh-18. The sequence continues at coordinate 13,716 of CAZCWH010000013.1, forward strand.
GTGCTTTTCTGTTTCTTTGGCGAGTTTTTGCCAGAGGTCCTTATTCTGAACATCTTTCTTTTCTTTCGTCAGCCACCCGTTCTTACTCCAGCCCTGTACCCACTTAGTGATACCGTTTATGACATAGCGAGAGTCAGTATGCACCGTTATCTTTGCGTGCTTCGGAATGAGTGCAATTGCATGAATGGCTGCAGTGAGCTCCATTCTGTTGTTTGTGGTCTTTGCGTCATACCCACCAACTTCTTTCACACGCGCACCATCAGCAACTACCGCTCCCCAACCACCAGGGCCCGGGTTTCCTATTGAACTCCCATCACAGTACATCGTAATTATAGACATGAAAAAAGTATAGCATTTGTAAAATCCTCGAAAGTTCCTCCACTATTCTATGTCGACTATGCGTAATCGTGTCTGCCTCTTCCCCATAAAGTACGACTCCTCAATGTGTGCAATGAGCGTAAGTGGTTTCCCTGCTACAGGCGTGACCGTGAACTGCTCTGGGGTTTTGAAAAACATAATGGCTTCAATTGAGTTACGTTCAGTTTCAAATAGCAGTTTGGTATGGTTTTTTGCACCTCCAAAAGTAAGTACGCGTGCTGGTATCACATCGTGAAGTTTAAAAATCGGTTTAGGATTTCCTTCACCATACGGCGCGAGTGAAGCAAGTGTTCGAAGCAGTGTCGCATCAATGTCTCCAATCTGCAGATGGGCATCAATTTTTGTCTCATGCACGTCTGCAAACACACGGTCCCCCAAGCGTACGTATGCTTCATTCATTGCGTCCCCCAATGTATGAATCTTATCTTCATGTACGGAAAAACCCCCTGCTCCATGATGACCTCCATAAAAAAGAAAAGAGTCAGTTGCGCTCTCCATGAGAGAAAGTGTACTCACAAAACCATCGCTCCGACATGAACCTTTGATAATATCCCTACCGTCACGACCCCAAAGAAACACGGGGCGTCTATATTCTTCAACAAGTGAGTTCGCAACGAGTCCAACCAAGGAGGGTCGCCACTCCGGATTTCCCATAACAATAACTGATGGGAGTTCACTCTGTGCCTGCATCTTCTTCTTTGCCTCCTTTGTCATTGCTGCAACAACCCCCTTTCGTTCGTTATTAAGTTTTTCGAGATGTCGTACTCGCTCACCCGCTTCTGCTTCATCCTTGGTCCTGAGCATATGAAACGCATCCTCAGGATTATCCATACGTGAAGCAGCGTTGATACGTGGAGCGATAGTAAAACCAATATCATCTTCAGTGAGGTAGCGCTGACTACCTCCTGCCTTACGGAGCAGTTGCTGAAGGCCTGGGCGCTTAGATTTACGTAATACCTGAAGCCCATAGTGTGCGAGCGTACGATTCTCTCCAGTTAACGGAACCATGTCTGCGACAGTCGCAAGACCTACCATATCGAGCCACCATTTCTCCATACCTTCTTTAAGGGTAATTGTTCCCTCCTCGCGCCCACGCTTTAGAAGTGCCTGCGTGAGTTTAAACGCCACCCCCGTTCCACATATCCCTTTAAAAGGGTACGCATCATCACGTTTCGGATTGATGATCGCATATGCGAGAGGAAGTGTGTCGCTCGGCTCATGATGATCGGTAATGATGACATCAATACCAAGTTCGTTCGCTTTGAGCACCGCCTCATGGTCGACAATGCCACAATCAACCGTAATGATGAGCTTCGTCTCTCTCGTTTTAAATCCCTCTATAGATCCCGCATTAAAACCGTACCCTTCGTGATGCCGGTGCGGAATATAGTTCTCAAAATTTGTATAGCCAATTGCTTCAAAGAGGTCGTGGAGTACTACTCCTCCAGGAATGCCATCACAATCATAATCGGTATAGATGACAATATGCTCGTTATTCTTAATTGCGAGAAGTATACGCGCAACACCACGCTCCATATCAGTAAACAAAAATGGGTCATGGAGTTGTGTGTCGTAATCAGGGTTTAAAAACTGTTCTGCATTCTTTTCGTCAACAATACCTCGATTAAAGAGGAGTTGCTGAGTAAGCGGAGTGTATGCACGAAGTGCTTCTCGTGCTGTATCGGGAATAATCGGATGTAGCTCGTAAGTGCGCCTTGGTGCCATGGTGGATGTGATTGTATCACGGCGTGTGTTTGTGGCAGAATGTACCCATATGAATGATATTTTCGATAAGATTATCGCCAAAGAAATCCCAGCTCAGTTTGTGTATGAAGATGATGTCTGCATCGTCGTTATGGATAAATTTCCGGTTATACAGGGCCAAGTGCTTATTATTCCGAAGGTGTGTGTCGACTACGCATTTGATCTTGATGATGCAACATACCTCCATCTTCTAGCCGTCGCAAAGCGCGTTTCAAAAGCACTTGATCTGACATACAACACCCTAAAAACGTGCCTCCTCATAGAAGGATTTGAAGTCCCCCATGTTCACATCAAACTTTTTCCAGTGGTAGAGCGGGGGTTACAGATTCACGGAGGCAAAGAAGCTGACGACAAGACCCTTAAAGAGGAGGCGAAAAAGATCCAAGCGAATCTTACGTAAAAGATTCTGCATTCGTCCATTCCATTTCTCTGATATTTTTTCCCGTTGTATCAAACCAAACCTTTCCTCGAAGCTTTTCACCACGGAGTGCACGCGGGAACCAGTAGGCATCATCCGCCCACATCTTTTCATACGGGATTTCATCAAAAGCAAACCATTTCGGCTTCATTTCCTCTGTCTCAGTCGGAACTCCTTCCCATGACCTCAAAAAAAATGTATGCACCTCTAGGTGTTTTCCATCTTCAAATAAAAACTCAACAACAGCAACTTGCTCGAGATTGTTTCGAGAAGCAGAAACTCCTGATTCTTCGTTAAGTTCTCTGAGTGAGCCATCAGCTACAGATTCTCCTGCTTCCAGCTTACCTCCGTACCCATTCCAATTACCCTCACCGAAACCACGTTTTTTGAGACCGAGGCAAACACTATCTTCCGTAACCAGGTAGACCAACGTGTGAATCTTCTTCATATACGCTACGTTACTCCTCGCGCATGAGTACATCAATCCCAGGAAGTGTTCCTTTTTCAAGAAATTCGAGCATTGCTCCCCCTGCAGTTGAAAGAAAGCCAAATTTTTCT
>CAZCWH010000014.1:0-3161 GCA_964502345.1 uncultured Candidatus Saccharibacteria bacterium
TCTCAGACAGTCGTCTGTACAAAGACCATCACGGTTATTCCGGTGGTTAATGCACCAAAGTGTACGCTCAATGCAAACCCAACTACAATCAATCAGGGTCAGAGTTCAACACTCACTTGGACAACAGAGAATGCAACAAACGTATCGATTAATAACGGTATTGGAGCAGTTGCGCTTGATGGTTCGAAGGTAGTTACCCCTTCACAGACAATCACCTATGTGCTCACTGCGTCAGGTCCAGGAGGTACCGTGACTTGTTCGAAGACAGTAATTGTTACCCCGCCTACACCTGCACCAACCTGTACACTCAACGCAAACCCAACTTCAATCAATCAGGGTCAGAGTTCAACACTCAGTTGGACAACTACAAATGCATCGAGTGTATCAATCAATCAGGGTGTCGGCGTCGTAGCGACTAACGGGTCACTCGTTGTTTCACCAAGTAACACCAAGACCTATACGCTCACTGCTTCAGGTGAAGGAGGTACTGTGGTGTGTACTAAGGAAATCGTTGTGGTAGTTCCTCCACCAGCACCAACCTGTACACTCACTGTTTCGCCTACAAGTATTACTTCAGGTCAGAGCGCGGTACTCAGTTGGACAACGACGAATGCAACCAATGTTGTTATCGATAACAACATCGGAGCAGTCGCAGTAAATGGTTCCAAGACCGTTTCTCCAACCGTAACGACTGAATACAAACTTAGTGCAGTTGGACAGGGAGGTAGCGTACTCTGTAAGACAGTACTTGCGGTGAATGAACCGCCAAAGAACCCATCATGTACACTCTCTTCTGATAAGGATGAAATCACTGCAGGGGAGAATGTCACACTTTCATGGACATCAATGAATGCGACACAGGCGACACTTAACGGTGGAAGCGTGGCACTCTCAGGAAGTAAACTCTTTACACCAGCAACAACGACCACATACACACTCGTCGTTTCAACTGGTTCGAGTGATAACGAACAATATTCTAAGTCTGCAACCTGTACAAAGGTGATCAAGGTAAAACCATATGTTCCGTCAGCTCCAGTCTGTACGCTCAGCGTTAACCCATCAAAGATTTTGAAGGGTGGCTCTGCAGTACTCTCATGGTCAACTGGAAATGCAACATCGGTATCTATCGATCAAAACATTGGTGCAGTTACCGCTTCTGGAACACGTACTGTAAGCCCATCGCAGACAACGACCTATACACTTACGGCGACAGGTGAACAGAACAAAGTAGTGACTTGTGTTGCTTCACTCGTCGTGGATGATGAGCCAGAGCCAGAGCCACTTACGTGCGATGCCTTTACTGCTTCTCCAAGTACGCTAAGTCAAGCAGGTACAACTACACTCACCTGGAATACATCGAACGCGACAAACGTCTCAATCAACCAAGGTATTGGAGCAGTAGCACTTGATGGTTCACGGTCAGTATATGTTGGATCAAACACACTCTTCACCCTTACTGCGACAGATGGAGAAGATACCGTTACCTGCCAAACACAGGTGAACATCGATCCAGTTGTCGTAGTACCAAAGTGTGATGCGTTTACCGCAACCCCAAATTCAGTTAATCGTGGAGACACGGTGACACTCAATTGGAGTACTACGAACGCAAACAATGTCACCATCAATAATGGTGTAGGTACAGTGGCATCTGACGGCAATACCAATGTAGTGGTAAATAGTGATACGACCTACACACTCACTGCATCAAATGGTAGTGCATCAGATAGTTGCCAGACAACGATTACGATTAAATCAAGCGGAGGAGGCGGAGGCGGTGGTTCAAGTTCACCACGCTGTTCTCTCACTGCTTCTGATAAGAAGATAACTGCAGGCGAGCGTGTGACCCTCTCATGGAACAATACACGAACAAATGACATTATCATCAAGGACAATCGTGGCAACGTAATTATCGACACGAAGAAGAACAAGGGTGAAGACGTCGATCCTGATAAGGACTCAATTCGAGTTTCACCAACACGTTCAACTTCGTACACACTCACCGCTATTAAGGGTAGCAAGGATCGTGATTGTACTGTTGACATCAATGTCAGTGACGTGAGTGTCACAAGTGTACGTTCACAAGTTGCTGGTATCTCACTCTCAAGTACTCCGTACACAGGGTTTGATGCTGGTCCAGCACTAACTACCTTCTTCTACACAATGCTCGTACTCTGGGGATTTGGAATCGCCTATGTACTCGTGTTCAAGAATGGGTCTGTACTCGGCGTGACTCGAAAGACCTTCATGTCACTCAAGAGTGCACTTCCAGCCGCACCGATTGTAGAGCATCTTGTGGAGCAACCACGTATTCCAACCTATCTCGTTGCACCAACAATCACGGCTACTCCACAGAATCTCTCATACACACCAGTTGTAGGGTATGAGAACTACACGGAAGTGGCAGATCAAGAGGTAAATGCGGATGCAGAGGTTGCAGCACCAATTGTGTCAAATGTAGAGAGCGATACATTTGCACTACTCGAGGAGCGCGCACACGGTGCACGTGTACTCATCTCAAGTGATGCGCTTCGATTTATTGGAAGCCAATCAGCAGAGGTTGCTGAACAGGTAACAATTCTCGATCGCGTCATCAATCTTGCTAAGGCGACATATCCATCAGAGAATGGATGGGTTATCGTCAACAAGGAAAAGATTCTTGCACTTCTCGCGTAAATCGCGAGCGGAACAGGAACATAAAAAACCGGCCCCAATTGGGGGCCGGTTTTTTATGTGTCAAAAATCTACAATCCTTTTGTCTCTATAAGTGTAAGGAGGTGATTCCCAAGGGCCGTCAGAGTCATTTTCTGTGACTCACCACTTCGTGACTCAAGGGTGATATTTTTTTCGGACACCTCTGTGTCACCCACAACAACAAAGTACGGGAGTCGCTCTTTCTTAGCACCCCGAATCTTTTTTCCCATTGACTCGTTACTTGAGTCGAGTGTTGCACGAATACCAATAGCGAGGAGTCCCTCATGTACCATTTTTGCGTATTCGAGGTGTGCGTCGGCGACAGGAATAATACGAATCTGTTCAGGCGAGAGCCAGAGTGGGAAGTTACCCCCTAAGTGCTCTATGAGCACCGCCATGAAACGCTCAATTGATCCCATGATGGCACAGTGAATCATGACGATACGTTCCTTCTCACCCTGTTCGTTAAT
>CAZCWH010000014.1:3171-16376 GCA_964502345.1 uncultured Candidatus Saccharibacteria bacterium
CGCAACCTGATGTTCACGTCCGAGTGAGTCCTTTGCCATAAAGTCGAGCTTTGGTCCGTACATTGCAGCTTCCCCTTGGGCTTCGAAGTAATCAGCGTTTCGTTCTTGTGCGATTTCACGAAGTGCGTTTTCGGCGTTCTGCCACACCTCTGCGGTCCCAAGGTATTTTTCAAAAGTCTTTGGGTCGTGGAAGGAGAGTCGTACACGAAGTTTAAATCCAAACGCACCATAGAAGGTATCAATGATGTCCCAAATCTTGAAGAACTCCTCTTTAATTTGATTGTGTCTGCAAAATACGTGAGAATCATCTTGCGTAATCGAGAGTACACGAGTGAGACCCCCGAGTTCTCCTGACTGTTCATCTCGATACACCATCGTCGTCTCAGCGTAGCGTTGTGGCATATCCCGGTAGCTATGTGGATGACGATCAAAGATTTGCGTATGGTGGGGGCAATTCATGGGCTTAAGTGCATATTCCTTGCCTTCACGTGTCGTGATGCGGAAAAGCTCATCTGCAAATTTCTCCCAGTGTCCCGAGGTTTCATAAAGACCCTTTCGTGTGATGTGCGGAATAGTCACGCGCTCGTATCCGTGTTTTGCACGAAGTTCCCAGATGTATGTATCAAGGAGGTGACGGATTCTCGTACCTTTTGGAGTCCAGAGTGGGAGTCCACTTCCGACAAGTTCTGAAAAGGTGAAAAGATCAAGCTCTTTCCCAAGCTTGCGGTGATCGCGTGCTTTTGCCTCTTCTATCTGTGCAAGGTATGCATCGAGTTCCTTCTTTGTATCAAATGCGTAGCCATAGATGCGTGTGAGCATCGGATTCTTCTCATCTCCACGCCAGTATGCTCCTGCAACCGTATAGAGCGAAAAGGAATCACTTGCGATGTCTGATGCTGGGTGCTCTGAGTGGCCACCACGACAGAGGTCCGTAAATTCTTGGTCTCCGGTACCTACGGTATAGAGCGTGATAGTCGCTCCTTCCTTTTCGAGTTCATTGATGAGTTCAGTCTTGTAGACATTATCTTTAAAGACCTCGCGGGCCTCATCGGGAGTTACTTCGCGATGCGTAAATTCCTTCCACGCAGGAAGATTTTTTCGCATGTATTTCTCAATTTTTGAGAGAGTTTCGATTGTCGGCGCGTCTCCACCACTGAAATCAAAATCGTAGTAGAAGCCAGTTTCAATGGCTGGACCAATCGTTGGCTTTGCATGAGGGTACTCGAGTGCTATTGCCTTGGCGAGAAGGTGTGCGAGTGTGTGTCTCTTTTTAAGCAAGTCTTCGTTCATAGCCTTTCTAATCAGAATAATATAGCACTACCGTACCATAAAGTGCCATAAATACCGAGTCGGTATCCTATGCTGGAACGGACTCTGTGGTAGGAACGTCTGAAGCTTGACCAAGCGCTTTCACACGGTCGAGTGCGATGGTTGGCTCTTCGTTTCGAATCGATAACTTTCCTTTTACGGCAACACAAACGCCTGGGCGAAGGAAGGGAAGGTTAGTTCGATATGTTTCAGGGAAGGCAACCATCTCAATTGAGTCAGTGTGGTTCCCAAGTTGAATAAAGGCCATCTTTTCACCTTTCTTCGTGAGGAGTTCACGCACCGATTCAATCATCCCTGCAGTAACAACGGGAATACCATTTCGACTGTCGTTCTTTATCTGTGTAATGCTCGGCCGGTCCTCAATCTCCTTTTTATAATCATCAAGAGGATGTCCAGATACATAGACGCCAAGAAGTTCTTTCTCCCAGGTAAGCTTCTCAACTTTTGACGCTGGTTGTGAAGCGGGAAGTGCGAGTTCATGGAAGACTGCACTTGAAGCGCCAGAGCCAAAAAGGGAATCCTGAGCTGATTCTTTACTGGAGGAGTGTTCCTTATGAAAAGAGAGAAGCATGTCGATACTCCCAAGCATCATTCCGCGTTCTTCAAAGCGATCAAATGCTCCCGACATAATGAGTGCCTCAAGTGATTTTTTATTGAGGTTCTTGCTCGTTACACGGCTGAGGAAATCACTGAGTGATTTAAACTGTCCATTCGCCTTTCGCTCCTCAATGATATTATCCGCAATACCCTCCCCAAAGTTTTTAATAGTCGTGAGCCCAAATCGTATCTTTGCGGGTTCACCTTGCCCCAGGGCACCCTCTCTGCCTTCGGCATTCACCTTGTCATGAGCCGGTACTACTGAAAACGGTGAGAAGCTCTCATTGATATCTGGAGGGAGCACCTCAATTTGCATATGCTCACACTCGTGAATAATTTCTGAAATTTTCTCCGTATCTCCTGCGTCTGCGGTGAGGACAGCTGACATGTATTCAACTGGGTAATTAGCTTTCATGTAGGCAGTCTGGTACGCAACACGCCCGTAGCTCGCTGCATGAGCCTTATTGAACCCATACGCCGCAAATGGCTCAATGAGCTTCCACAGTTTTTCGGCGAGCATGTGTGAGAGCTTTCCGTACTCTTGAAACCCTTTGAGGAGTTTTTCTTTCTCCGCTTCCATCACAGCAGGAATTTTCTTTCCCATTGCCTTACGAAGCATGTCAGCCTCAAGCCAGGTATATCCCGCAAGCTCACGTGCAATCATCATGACGTCATCCTGGTAGGTAATAACCCCGTACGATCGATCAAGGACCTTTTCAAGGCGGGGATCCAAGTAAGCAATGAGCTGGGCATTATGCTTGCGCTCGATGTATTGTGGTATTGATTCCATCGGTCCAGGACGATAGAGTGCGACCATCGCATTGATATCGTGGATACTCGTTGGTCTAAGTTGTTTGAGGAATGCGGTCATCCCTGAGCCATTGAGCTGGAAGAGGCCCATGGTCTCACCGCGTGCGAGCATTTCAAAAGTCTTTTTGTCATTGAGCGGAATATTTTCAATATCGACTTCGATATGATGAATCACGCGCACGCGACGAACGGCCTCAGCGAGGATTGAAAGATTTTTAATACCGAGAAAATCGAATTTGAGAAGTCCAACGCCATCTTCACCGACGGAATGCATCTCGTACTGTGTAATCAGTTTCCCTGTCTTCGGGTCGGGCTGGAGCGGTACGAATTCAGTCAGGGGTTCAGGTGAAATGACGACTCCTGCGGCATGCACACCCACGTGCCGCACGCGTCCTTCAATTTGTTTGGCGAGATCGATGACATCTTTTGTATCAGGGTCCTTTTTATAGAGTTCACGGAGGTCTGGTTCTATTTCCATTGCGTGCTCAATCGTCATTGGAAATCCCTGACTTCCCATTGGAATGAGTTTTGCAATCCTATCCCCAGTCGAGTATGGGTGTCCGAGTGCACGGGCGACATCACGAACGGCAGCACGTGCCATCATCGTTCCAAAGGTACCAATTTGGGCAACTTTGTCTGCGCCGTATTTCTCTCGCGCATAATCGATAATTTCATCCCGCCGGTTATCAGCGTAGTCCATGTCGATATCAGGTGCGGATGGTCGCTCAGGATTTAGGAATCGCTCGAAGGGAAGTTTGTACTCGAGTGGATTCACGTTGGTAATACCAAGTACGTAGGTAGTGAGTGAACCTGCGACAGAACCTCGAATGGTGGTGAGGATCTTTCGCTCTCGTGCTTCGCGAATAAGGTCTCCCACAACAAGGAAATACTTCGCGTATCCTTTCATCTTAATAACACCAAGTTCGTAATCGAGACGCTCTTTTACGATAGGGTCTTTGAGGGTGAGTCCGCGCCACTCCACTCCTTCGTATGCGGTATGTTTGAGTTCATCATCTGGTTCCCTGCCACTTTCAATCTTGTAGTCAGGGAAGTACCACGTCTTTCCGGGTTCAATATGGACGTTGCATGCATCAGCTATTTTTACCGTGTTACTGAGTGCCTCGGGCGTGTCCTTAAAAAGCTCCTTTGCTTCCTCTTGTGAGATGAACGAAAAGTTCTCACTTAGGTCACCAGCCACATCATCCATATCAACAATTCCCCCATGCTGAATTTTGAGCATGGTCTCGCGAGCGAGGTGGTCGCTCTTCTTGAGATAATACACGTCGTGTCCAGCGACGAGTGGAGTATTTGATTTCTTCCCGAGTGCAATAATTTTCTCCTGGAGTGCCTCATGCTCGTGTATCTCAGGATGGTGTGTCACTTCGAGGTAACAGTGTTCTCCAAAAATATTCTTATACCAATCAAGGAGTGCTCCAGCCCTTTCAGGGTCTCCGTCTTTGAGTGCCAAGACGGGTTCACCACTAAAGGAAGGGATGATACAGGTCAGGTCGGTACTGAGCGACGCGATAAGGTCATGATCAATGCGTGGACGATAGTAGAATCCATTCACATATGACTCGGTGACCATCTTGATGAGATTTTTGTATCCTTGGTTGGTACGTGCAAGAAGGACGAGTCTCCCGCGAGGCTTGTCCATACCTCCATCCTTATCGTGACGTGTTCGTGGGGCGAGGTAGGCATCAATACCAATGATTGGCTTTATCCCTTCCTTCGTACAGGCTTTATAGAAATCAATTGCACCATAGAGCCCCCCATTGTCCGTGAGTGCCAAGGCTGGCATACCATATTCTTTGGCTTTTGCAGCGAGTTCTTTTGGCTTCGGAAGAGCACTCAGGAGTGAATAGTGTGAGTGTGTGTGGAGGTGGACGAAGTCGGCATGGAGCTCCTTTCTGTCAGGCATAGTGAGAACATTGTATATTAGAAGGGTGGAAAAGAAAATTGACCGCAAAATGACACACATAGTCGGGATAGACGAGGCAGGTGAGACAGTCCAGCGGACTGTCGCAAGAGGTTGCCTGCAATTTCGAAGTATGAGAAATAGCGACAACCTGAACAGTTCCTGTAAGGAAGGGTCCCTCTAAACTATGTCTAAATTTAAATACGTTATTGGAATTGACGAAGCTGGACGCGGCCCACTCGCAGGTCCTGTTGCTGTGGGTGTTGCGGTGGTCCCAAGGAGTTTTGATTGGGTACTCATACCGAATGTGGGGGATTCGAAGAAAGTATCAGAGAAAAATCGAGAAGCAATTTTTCGTCTCACAAAAATCCTCAAAAGACAGGGAATACTCGACTACCGAGTTGCACTCATAAGTAGCAAGGACATAGATACGATAGGAATTTCAAAAGCGGTTCAAAAGGGAATTAGGAAGTGCCTCACTTCCCTTTCTCTTAATCCAAAAACGGTTGACGTTAAACTCGATGGTTTACTTAAAGCACCCGAAGAGTACATCACTCAGGAGACTATCATTAAAGGTGACTCAAAAGAGAAAGTCATTGGCCTTGCTTCCATTATGGCGAAGGTGACGAGAGACGCCCACATGTGCAAAGAGGCAAGGAAGTACCCTCGGTATGGGTTTGAAATTCATAAGGGTTACGGAACAGAACGTCACCGCAATGTGCTCAAAAAATACGGACCGTGTCCCATCCACCGCCGTGCATATACGAAAAATGCCCTGTGTGGCTCAAAATACGAGGAAATCCAGTGATTTTAGGCCGAATAGCGAGCGGGAGCATTGACGATTGCATAAATTCAGGATGTTTGCTATAGTTCTGGCCACTATATGGTTATACGAATGCGACATACGCGGTCCCACACAGGGAACCGCCGTTCACACCACGCACTTAAGGCGCCAACGCTTTCTAAGTGTACTCACTGTGGCGCGAGTCATCGCCCTCACCACATGTGTCTTGAGTGTGGTTATTACAATGGTCGCCAAGTTATCGATCTCGAAGCTGAGAAAATAAAGCGAGATGCACGTATCAAGGAGAAGCAAGAGCGAATCAAGGTTGAAACTACCGGAGGTGCTGCACCAGTCACGACTGATACCGTCGAAGCAGTAAGTACTAAAGATGAGTCGAAGAAGGCTAAGGAAGAAAATTCAGGGGAACAAAAGCCAAAGAAGAAAGACAAATAGTCTACGGCGTCACTTTTTCTCTCTCGAGGAGAAAAAGCGACAGACCAGAAGACATGGTCGCTTGCGCTCATTGTCTTCTAGGTCATCCACACACGTCCCCGCAATGCGGGGACGTTCTGGTTTTAATCTGGTACACTTGAGGGCAGGCAGTATTAGTTCATTATTTTCATGGCAAACAGGCATCTATCGAGATCAATTGTTCTTCAATCACTCTTCGAGTGGGATTTAAATGGAGTAGAAAAAAATCAGGTACATGAAGTACTTGATCGCAACATTAGTGAATTTGCACCCAATAAGGCAGACATGCCATTTATGGGAAAGCTCCTTGATGGTATTTTACAAAAACAACCAGAACTCGACCTTATTATAGAGAAGGCAGCACCGGAGTGGCCCATAGACAGGATTTCTCCCGTTGATAGGAATATTTTAAGACTAGGACTTTACGAACTTCTTTTTTCAGATCGTCATGAGGTTCCCGCCAAAGTAGCTATTAATGAAGCTATCGAGCTCGCAAAGCAATTCGGTGGTGAAAATTCCAGTAAGTTCATCAATGGCGTGCTTGGTGCTGTATATAAAGAGATAGGAGAGCCAGGGAAGGAGGAAAGCTCGAAGCGAAAGAAGAAAGAAGTCCCCTACGAAGAAATGCCGATTGAGCGTCTTGCAGGAGCTGTTGTATATACAGAACAAGACGGCGACATCTATCTCGCCCTCGTGCATGATATTTTCGGACATTGGACTCTTTCAAAGGGAGGTATTGAAGCGAGTGAAGATTTAAAGGAGGGAGCAAAGCGAAAAATTAAAGAAGAGATTGGACTCGATATTACGGTTGAAGCAGAGCTTGGCCAGAATGAGTACATTGCCTCACAGCCAGAAATAGGAAAGGTTCGCAAGCAGGTGTATTACGTACTCGCGCAGGCTCCATATCAGGAACTCCAGCTTGAGAAAAAAGGTGGACTCGATGGGGCACAATGGTTCCGTGTTGCTGATATTCTCGAACTTAATTTTTACGAGGATATATTACCTATCGTCACGAAAGCAATCACTATGTTAGTCTCGCGTAAGTAAACAAATTGTAGCGATTACTTCGTTGAACTTTATAAAATATATCTCACCGTATATCTAATACGTTTCGATACATTTTCCTCGTTCGCCTTGTACTCATCTACAATTTGCTTACTTACAAAATATTCGAGTTCTCATTTACTCTTATTCCATGATTATGCTCATAATTTTCTAAGTACTACGGACTGATTGCTAAGAGCTGATTATTTATGCTAGTCTAGCGCCATGACAGATACTGCAAACATTGACCAGACACTAGAGGACCTCCAAAAACGACTTGGGGTTACTTTTGTTGACCCTCGACATCTCCTTACTGCAATTACGCATCGGTCGTATCTTAATGAACACCGAGAGGCTACCCATGACCACAATGAGCGATATGAGTTCTTGGGAGACGCGATTCTTGAGCTTGTCGTTACTGATTTTCTTTTCAATAAATACCCTGAAAAGCCAGAAGGTGAACTCACGGCAATTCGTGCTGCACTCGTCAACACTATCTCGATTTCGGAAGCAGCGGTGAAGCTCAAGATTAATGATTTTTTGCTTCTCTCAAAGGGTGAAGAGCGCGATACAGGGCGTGCGCGTCAGTACATTCTCGCAAATGCATTTGAATCAATCATTGGAGCTATTTATCTTGATCAGGGCTACGAATCTGCCAAGACCTTTATCGGAGATCAACTTTTTGACCTGACTGAAAATATTGTGAAAGAACGACTATGGCAGGATGCAAAAAGTCGTTTCCAGGAACTCGCACAAGAACACACCAACATTACTCCAAGTTATGAAACAATCAGCCAAGTTGGACCTGAACACGACCGTGTCTTTACAGTGGGTGTATTTCTAGGAAGCGAGAAAATTGCTGAAGGACAGGGGCGTGCGAAGCAAGAAGCTGAACAGCAGGCAGCGGAAAAGGCAATTGAAGCGAAGCAATGGAACGTCTGATTCATTAACATATTGAAACGTATGTTGGGGTAGCCACATGGTAAAATATTGCCATGAGGTTTTATCGTAAAAAGCAAAATGGAGGCTTCACTCTAGTTGAGGTTATCGTTGCGGTAGGAATAGTCACTGTTTTAGCTGCAGTTGTACTGGTATCAATTCAAGAGGTACGAAAGAAGTCACGCGATGCACAGCGTATTTCTGATATTGCGAATATTCAAATTGCGCTGAGACTCTACAAAGACGCTAATGATAGGTACCCAGACATCCCTGGTGGGGAGATTATCGGAGATGGTGCTGGAGCACTCGATACACTTCTTGCACCATATTTGCCGGGTATACCAAGAGATCCAAATACTGCTGGTGGAGCCACGTACACGTACTACTACGATAGTCGACATAAATGCCCGCTCTTAGATAATGGAGCTCCGCGCTTCGCAGTGTTGTATGCTCAGACAATGGAGAATGCAAGTAAAGCAAACTGGGGAGTACACCCCGCAACTCCAGGAGTGTGTGGAAGTAAGAATGGAGATCCTGATGTCCAAGGAACACCCACAGCAGCAACGTATGGCGTTGTGCTCGGTGCAGGAGTGTAATTACTATGTACCTTAAAGAGCTCTCCATTAACGGATTTAAATCATTCGCCAAGAAAGGCGAGCTCGAGTTTTCGACACCTATCACCGCCATTGTTGGACCAAATGGTTCTGGAAAATCAAACATCGCAGAGGCATTTCGATTTGTACTCGGTGAACAGTCCATAAAATCAATGCGTGGTAAGCGCGGAGAAGATCTCATTTTTAATGGATCAGAAAGTGTATCGCGCTCAAATCGTGCGTCAGTCGCTATCACACTTGAAAATAAAGAGCGAGGAGGGAAGAAAGTATTTCCAATCGACTTTGATCAGATTACGGTTGAACGCGTCGTACATCGAGACGGTACAAACGAATACTTAATTAATGGTTCACCGACGCGCCTTCGTGATGTGCAAGAGCTTCTTTCTTCTGCAAACATTGGTCCGACGGGACATCACATCATTTCTCAAGGTGAGGCAGATCGAATTCTCTCAGCGAGCGCAAAAGAGCGTCGTGAAATGATTGAGGATGCACTTGGTCTTAAGGTCTTCCAATTTAAAAAAACAGAAAGTGAACGCAAACTCGCAAAGACACGCGAGAACATCGCGCAAGTAGAGTCGCTTCGCAGAGAGGTCGCTCCGCACCTTAAGTTTCTTGAACGACAGGTTAAGAAAATAGAGCGCTCGATTGAACTCCAGGCTGAGCTAAGTCTCTTTTACGCTGAGTATCTCCGTCGCGAGGATTCATACATAGCCTTCCACAACGACAGGCTCATGGCCGAGCGGCAGATTCCTGATGCACGGAGAGCTGAACTACTCAAAGCACTTGAATCAGCAAAACAAAAGCTCGCTACAAAGGCCAAGGATGAGAAGCGTACGGAGCTCGTTACGCTTGAAGGTAATATTTCAAAGGTACGTGCGGAGCGTCAGGAGGCACTTCGTGCGATCGGTCAGCTTGAGGGCCAGTTGCTGTTTCTCGGGCGTCGTATTGAGGAAATAAAAAAGCGAGAGTCACTCCAGGTTGAGAACCCGATTCCATTTGATGAGTTTAAGAAGGCGACTGATTCTATTACGAGAATGGTTGAGCAGGTTGGAGGTCACGATGATGTCTCGGTACTAAGGAGGGTTCTTAAAGATATTGTGAGCACTCTCGGCTCATTACTGCATGCTGCGACAAAGATCTCTCATAAGAAAGGTTCCGAAGACGAGGAGAGCGAACTCAAGGATATCGAAAAACAGAAAGCACACCAAGACGCGACGCTTGCTCACCTCGAGAAGGAAGAGCGTGAGCTCGAACGTGACTACGAGGAGCTCAAGGCTTCAATAGAAGCTGAACACTCAGAAAATCGTGAAGCTGAACGAGAGGTCTTTACCATTATGAACGAACAGCGTGAAGTGGAAGCACAGCTTGGTGAGCTCGATAGAGAACTAGCGACACTCGAGCGAGATAGAAACGAATTTAAGCAGGAGCTACAAGAGGCAGTCTCACTCCTCGGGCGCAATGCCGCCAACTACTTTTCATTTGAGGTGAAGAATGAAGAGGGTACAGTACTCCCTCAGGAAGCAATTGTGGAAGAAGCGCGCAGTGTGCAACACGAGCGACGGCGAAAGTTGGAAAAAATGAAGATTCGACTTGAGGAATTAGGAATGGGCTCGAATGAAGATGTACTCAAGGAGTATAAGGATGTAAAAGAGCGGGATGAATTTCTCGTCCATGAAATTGAAGATTTAACATCATCAGTTGGCAAACTCGAGACCTTGATTGCAGATCTCACAAAAGAACTCAATGAGCAGTTTGTAGTCGGTATTGATAAAATTGGTATTGAGTTCCATCGATTTTTCACACTGATGTTTGGAGGGGGAAGTGCGTCACTACTGCGCGTTAAACCAAAGCCTCATAAATCAAAGGATGAGGATGCCGACATACTTCCTGAAGATATGGAGGTAGTAGAAGAGGAGCAAGAGGAGGTAGAAGAGGGAATTGATATTGATGTGAAGCTCCCTAATAAGCGCGTACGCGGACTCGACATGCTCTCAGGCGGAGAACGAGCCCTTACCTCAATCGCGCTTATCTTTGCGATGAGTCAGGTCAATCCACCACTCTTTGTCATTCTCGATGAGACGGATGCAGCACTTGATGAGGCAAACTCCAGACGGTATGGGGAAATGATTACTGCGCTTTCAGAACGTTCACAGCTCATCTTGATTACGCACAATCGAGAGACCATGAGTCGCGCTGGTGTACTGTATGGAATTACTATGGCAGGAGATGGTATCTCGAAACTACTTTCAGTGAAATTTGATGAAGCTGTGGCAGTGGCCAAGTAATGGCTATATAGTATGAATACATGGTGAGATTCACCTATAGCAGGAAGGGCTTTACACTCATTGAGCTCTTGGTAGTTATTGCCATTCTCGGCGTACTTTCCTCCATTGTGCTCATGGCAGTTTCCGATGCTCGAGAGAACGCGAAGGTTGTCACAGCAATTAGGCAAGTACGAGAGGCCACACGTGCGATTACAACTTTTCGACTCGACACGAGACAGGACCCAAGTAATTGTATCGAGACGTGTCTCAGTACCACAGACCCATTCCTAAACTCAATGGGCGTATCAGGCTGGTCAGGGCCATATTACCGAAGCTACGATCAACCACACCCATGGGGAGGACATGTTGGTGTTTTGTTTGGCTATGACTTTGACAATGACGGTACGTCGGATTTATATGTCGTACTTAATGATGATAGACCTGGGACAGCCACTAATGATAATGGCGGGGTCATTCCAAACAGTGCTCTGATTAAAATTGATCGAGCGATGGACGATGGTGTACTTTCAACGGGACAAGTTTTCGGAAATATGACGGCGACCGGAGAAATGTACGTCCTTATAAAATAGACCTCGCGGGGACTATTGATTTATTAAAAAAATATGGTATAAATCGTGACGCGGGAATGTCCCCGTGTTCTTTGGAGACTTGAATGTATTACGTTTCTCCGCCATATGATTTGGAAATCGATCCCGAAAGGATGTATAAGTATCGCGAATATGTGCACGCGGTAAAAAAACCAAAAGGCACGTGGAATAACAGGATGCTGTGTGAGCTACTGAATACGGGCAATAATTTCTACATGCTCAATTTCAGGTCGCCGAATATGGCGTACGAGTACAGGTGGGTCTCGTTTAAGCAGGCACAACCCCTTGATTTGGGGTATCGCAACTCAAAGAAATTAGGTCTTGCATGTCTTGAGAAGCGCGAACAGCTTAAGATCCGGTCGCACGGGCATCATAGTGGAGTCTTGAAGCTCGAAGTAATCTTTGCTGCACGGCATGGTTTGTTGCTACGGATTCTTATTAAGCTTTTGCCTTGCGAAGTTGTGCGCATAGACACAACAACAGTGAGCGCGAGTGTCGGTCACATCGTATTCTCAAGGTTCATTTTGGTATAAAACAAACAAGTAAATTCACAGAGGAGCAGAAACATATAGATATATATATTTTTTCTGAATACTGTCAGAAAAAATATGGATGTCCCAAATCATTCTGCGAATCTGAGAAGGCTATCCATGTGAGATGGCCTTTTGTTTTTTTAATTCAGTATCTCAAAGTCCAACTGTCGCTCATTCATGTCGGCGCGCTTGAGCTTAATGCGTACTGCCTCACCGAGCGAGTATGTCTTACCAGTCTTCTGACCTTTAACTCGATACTTCTTTGCATCGTGTACGAAGAAGTCTCCTTTGATACTTGAGAGTCGCACCATACCTTCTGACTTTGAATCTTTTTCTTCCACGTAGAGTCCCCAGTCGGTAACTCCGGTAATGAGTCCATCAAATTCCATGCCAACTTTGTCCGCCATATATTCAACCTGCTTGTACTTGATCGAGTCACGTTCAGCAGTAACGGCAGTCATTTCACGTTCTGAACATTGAATTGAAATCTTTTCGTACTTGGTGAGCTCTTTTCCAGAGATCTGTGAACCATCAAGGTGGCGACGGAGCATGCGATGTGCCATGAGGTCAGGGTATCGACGGATAGGGGAGGTGAAGTGTGTGTAGTACTTAAACGCGAGTCCAAAGTGTCCAATGTTTTTTGTGGTATAGAGTGCCTTTGCCATTGAGCGAATGGTTGCTGTCTTAATGAGATTCTCTTCGGGAGTCCCTTCGATATCCTTGAGGAGTTTATTGATATCACGCGCATCAACAACACCTTTGTGGGTCTTAAATTCATGCCCGAGTGCATGGAGGAAAATTGCGAGGTTCTCAATCTTTTCTGGATTTGGTACGTCGTGCACACGGTAGACGAACGCCGCATCACGACCCTGCTTCTTCGTGTGATTGTACACATACTCAGCAACACGACGGTTTGCGAGGAGCATGAAGTCCTCAATCATGAGCATCGTCTCGGTACGTACTTTGGTGTATGCGCGAATCGGCTTGCCTTCACTATCGAGTTCAAAACGAACTTCAGGTTGGTCAAATGCAATCGCTCCCGCCTTGTACCGTTCTGCACGGAGCTTTCTGCCGATGTTCATGAGCGTATCCAATTCTGCAAACATTGGTCCGGCCTTGGTATCGAGCACACCCTGTGCTTCTTCGTAGCTGAATCGCTTATTTGAGTGAATGATGGTTTGTCCAAACCACTCGTCGTGGATATTTCCATTCGCGTCCATTTCAAAGACAGCTGAAAAGCCCAGGCGGTCTTCGTTAGGACGAAGGGAACAGAGGTCATTTGAGAGGACTTCAG
>CAZCWH010000015.1:0-15764 GCA_964502345.1 uncultured Candidatus Saccharibacteria bacterium
ATGCCAATGAATAAGTAAGGCTGGCGGAGGTTGTTAAAAGTAGAGTATCTAAGGTCGTCTAAGTGTTAGCGTACAGCGTCCCCATAAAGCATTATGAGTAGCAATATAAGGACAGACTCTAGATATACTCGTTACACTCATTATTTTTAAGCCATGCGAAAGAAGGGTAGAGGAGAAGCTATTAAAATATCAAACCTTTTTGAGGTATATAAAACACGCCTTAAGGCTCCACAAGGGACTGTTATAAAAACTTTTGAGGAAGTAGTTGAGGATATGTTTGGGATAAAAATTCGAAGTGAACAATCTTCATATACCGTTACATCAAGAACCATACATGTGACTGCGGGCGGGCCTCTTAAATCAGAAATTATGCTCCATAAAAAGGAAATTCTAGCTCACCTGAGGGGGAGGCTTGGTGAAAAAAGTGCACCAAAAGACATACTGTAAAATTAATCTTCCTCTTGTGTTTCGTTTTGGTCTGGTTTTGTATTTACATCCATAGCTGAAAGCATCTCATCGCTCCATTTTGAAACTGCATATTCCCACAACTCAAACTGTGGGTCATTTTGTGGATTTGTCGGGTATGGACCGGTAGGGTTGTTTTTATCAACAAAATAGAGGATTGAATGTGCGCTTCGAATAGTGCCCGCAAGATCAAATTGAGGAACATCATTACTATCCCCATCTGTCTGTACTGCAGTTGCAGGATCAAACCACACACCACGGAGGATTGGTTTTAGATCATTTGGTGTGGGTGCTGGTTCAGTGAATGTTTCTACAGGGTATTTCTCCAAAGCAACATCCATAAATGCTCGCCACATTGGAGTGATGATAAGGCCTGAAATTTCACTCATCGAACGATTATCGTTATTTCCTGCCCACGCACCTACTGCAAGGTTTGGCGTATATCCCACAATCCACGCATCACGCTTATCGTTGGTGGTACCAGTTTTTGCAGCAACATCTCGATTAGGGAAGTAGAGAAGAGAATTAGACCCATAGAGAGGAGTACGAGCAACGTTATCTGACAGAATATCAGAAATTTTTCGTGCCACCTCTTCATCAAGGACGCGCTTTGCTTGGTGTGGAAATTCTTTAATGATATTTCCCGAACTATCTTCAATTCGAAGAATAGAAGTGAGATCGTGTTTAATACCCTCACTTGCAAATACCCCATACGCGCCGACCATATCAACAAGCTTAACTTCACCACCTCCAAGCACCAAGGTAAGCCCATACTGGGCTGGGTTGGTAAGTGTGGTAATCCCGAGGTCACGGGCAGTTTTGATTGATGGAGCGATTCCAGCGAGGTATAGCGTCTTTACCGCAGGGATATTAAGAGATTGTGCGAGTGCATTTCTAAGGGTAACAGGACCCCTAAATTTTCCATCATAGTTATTTGGAGAGTAACATCCGTCTTGTGAGGTGTAATTATCAACTGCACAGGTGGTAGAGAATTGTGTCTGGAGGTCAAACACGACAGTGTCAGGGGTGTACCCTTTATTAAACGCAGTTGCGTACACAAAGGGTTTGAAAGCAGAACCTGGTTGTCTGAACGCGACAGCAATATTGACGTTACCATCAATTTCTTTATCAAAATAATTTCGTGAACCAACCATTACAAGAATCTCCCCCGTCTTAGGGTCGGTTGCAACGAGGGCCCCATTTTCTGCATTGAATGCCTTTTCGTTTGCGAGAGATTTTTCAAGAACAATTTCTTCAGCTGCTTCCTGAAGCTCATAATCGAGTGTTGTAATTACACGAAATCCTTGTTCGGCTAGGGATTCGTCCCCATAGAGAGCTGCAAGTTGCTCCTTGATGTAGAACACAAAATGGGGAGCACGAATCCCGGTAGCTGCTTGAGGTTTAAATTCAACCACTTCTGCGAGTGCTGCAGCATACTCCTCGTCAGTAATAAAATCATTTGCTCGCATCTGTGCAAGAACAAGATTTTTTCGAAGCTCAAGTTCATCACGATGTGAACCGTACGGGGAATAGTAGGTAGGTAGTTGTGGAAGTGAGGCGAGATACGCGGCTTCCGCAAGCGTGACATCAGAAGCTGGCTTACCAAAGAAAGAAAGACTCGCTTCTTCAACACCATATATTGTCCCACCATACGGTGACTCATTGAGATAATGAGAGAGAATTTCTTCTTTGGTGAGTATTTGTTCAAGGCGAAGAGCGAGTATCGCTTCTTTAATCTTTCGGGTGAGGCTCTTTTCTTGTTGGAGAATAGAATTTTTAATAACCTGTTGCGTTATTGTTGATCCTCCAGCTCCACTAAACGGACCACCCCCATTGCGCATATTAGTAATCATAGAGCGGAGAATTGCGAGCGGACGCACACCAGCATGCTCAAAAAATGTGTCATCTTCAATAGCAACTGATGCGTTCTTTATGTGACGTGAAATCTTTTCATACGGCACAATAGTTCTACGAACATCCTGGTGAAGGTCGTAGAGGAGAATCTCACCAGTACGGTCATAAATTTTCGTAGATTGTAGTACGCGCCGCTCCTCAAAGGATGAAAGGTCAGGAATATTAAGGGTAGAAATCCATAAAAAAAGAATCCCCGCCCCTACAAGACCGAGTACAAAAAAAATAATGAGCGCGTCAAATATGAGCTCTTTTATGTTTGCCTTAAGCCATTTTGGCATATACGACATATTGCCAATACTATCACTGTATTGTCCATATATAAACAGAAACACGCTGTGGTAAAGTTGCCTTGCAGTGCGTATTGAAATAATAAAACACACATCGAAAATGCCCATTGTTCAAGGTATAATGTAGGCCATCATGACCATCAATACTGATCCAAAAAAAATTGAAGAACTTCTCTCACGTGGGGTTAGTGAGGTCATTCACTATAATGATCTTAAAGAAAAACTCCTCTCTGGGAAACAGCTCCGGGTAAAATTAGGAATTGATCCAACAAGTGCCCACATCCATTTAGGACGCTCGATTCCACTTTTAAAACTACGGGATTTCCAAGAGTTAGGGCATCAAATTGTATTTATTGTTGGAGATTTTACCGGTGTGATTGGGGATACCTCTGATAAAGAAAGCGAACGCCCGATGCTCACACAGGCTGAAATTGAAGAAAATAAAAAAACCTACTACGAGCAGGTTGGAAAAATCCTCGCTATTGATAAAGTAGAATTTCATAATAATTCCGAATGGCTCTCGCCACTTACCTATCGTGAGATTGGAGAGCATGCAGACCAGTTTTCAGTCGCTGATTTTATTGCTCGTGAGAATATCAAACGAAGACTTGATGCGGGTAAGCGAGTATCGCTGCGTGAGATGCTCTATCCGCTCCTTCAGGGGTACGATAGTGTTGCTATAGAGGCTGACGTTGAGATAGGAGGCAATGATCAACGATTTAATCTTCTTGCGGGTAGAACCCTTCAAGAACATTTTGGCCAAGCACCACAAAATATTGTCATGAACCCACTCGTGAATGGTCTTGATGGTCGGAAGATGAGCTCAAGTTGGGGAAATACTATTACCCTCACGATGGAACCCTCAGATATGTACGGTAAAGTCATGAGTATGGCTGATACTGAAATCATTACCTATTTCAATGTGTGTACACGTGTACCCCTTGATCAAGTTGCTCAGATTGAGCGTGAGATGCATGAGGGAGGTAATCCGCGTGACAGTAAAATGAGACTGGCACGAGAAATTGTCGCCTTTTATCATGGAGAGGAGGCGAGTGTGAGCGCCGAAGCAGATTTTACTCAAACGTTTCAAAATAAACAGGCTCCCGAAGAAAGTACACCCATTACCAAACCCTATGCCGAAGGGCTAATAACCGCTGGAGTAATTACATCAAAAAACGAGCTACGGCGTTTGTTGAATGAAGGGGGTGTACGAAGTGTTGAGAGTGGAGAAAAGTTAGAAAATCTTCCAGAAGTTGTTCTGGCACCAATGATTCTTAAAATCGGGAAACGAAGATTTGTAAAACTCATACCGTAGGTAATCAAAACAAAACCCGCGACCACTTTAGTGGTCGCGGGTTTTGTTGTAAAAATTTTAAAGTTCGTCGTGGTCGTCGAAAGAATCGTAATCATCAACCTCTTCATCTTCTTCAAGTAACTCCTCAAGATCTTTTGCTTCAGGATCGAGTTCGTCGAGATCTTTTGGAACCTCAGGTGCAACTACGATAGGAAGTCCATTCTCATCGAGAAGATCATCAGCGATTTCATCATCAACAAGTCCATCGAGAACAGCGTCATCAATCTCTTCCTTCTCTTCTTCTTTTTCTTCCTCTTCAAACATAGTGCGCGAAAGTCATAGCTACTTATAATTTTTCTGTCTCGTATTTTTTATCAGAAGTCGCCCCCTAATGCAACTCGTTTATACAAATGAGTTATCTGGGGTTGTGTGCGAGACAGGTAATTCCAACGGCAATTGCATCATACTCATCATCAAGTGCATTTTTTGGCACGTTTGTAACGAGTCGTTCTAGCATATCAAACACTGCTCGCTTGTCACTTTTTCCGTATCCCGTAACCGCAATTTTAATCTCCTGTGGCCCGTATTCGTGGACGGAACAACCAAATTTCTTTGAGAGATAGAGCAGCATTCCCCGAGCCTCAGCGACTCCAATTGCCGTTTTTATATTTTTATTGAAAAAAAGCTTCTCTATCCCGATAGCATCGGGGGCGTATGTTGCAAGCAGTGTCTCAAATGCGCTCCCGAGCATAAGGAGTCGCTCAGGAAAGGGGTCATCACGCTTCGTTTCCACACATTCTGAATGTATAAGAACTTCCTTACCGTTCCTGCGCTCGAGCACGGCGACACCGAGTCGGTCGTATCCTGGATCAAGAGCTAGTACACGCACAGATGAATATGTAATTAGGGTGCAGTAGGTGGAAAGGGTGACCACTAACTGCATAGGGAAATAATAATACGACTCTACTCCTCGATAGAAGGCTCGTCCGCTGTCGTGTAGATATCCTGGACATCATCATGTTCCTCCACTGCTTCAATAAGCGCTGCAAGTTTTTCCCCATCCGCATCACTTAGCTCCACGCGCATATTGGGAATGTACCCAGCGTGCGTTTTTGTAAATGCCCATGATGCCGAACCCACACCACCGAGCTGGTACCCTAACTTACTGATGAGGTGTCGTACCTCGGGTGTTGTTCGGTTAGGGTTGTCAGTCACTGCTGTGATGAGAATTGCTGTTCCGCCGGGACCATACGTCTCATAGAGTACCTCACCAAGTGCTGCACCATCTGCCGCCTTACCCTTGAGGACTGCGCGGTCAATATTTTCCTTTGGCATGGAATCTTTCTTTGCACGCTCAATCGCCGCAATAAGTCCGGGAGCACTAATGTCTCCATGTGCGAGTCGTGACTCCATCGTAATGAGGCTCGCATGCTTTGAAAAGATTTTACTCTTCTGGGCATCAGAAGCTGCTTTCTTATGCTTTATTTTTGACCACTTATTATGTCCTGACACGGTAGATATGAATTATGAGTAAAGGATTCCTACGTGCGATAAATAATAATCGTTATGAAGAATAACGCAAATTGAACCTATCTTCTATTTTGTAGGTGATCATATGCACTAGGGGAGGCAACTCGCCCACGTGGTGTTCGCTCGAGGAGACCTTGTCGAATGAGGTATGGCTCAAGGACATCTTCTATCGTAGACATTTCCTCACCAGTTGCTGCTGCAATGGTATTCAGTCCCACAGGACCACCACTAAATTTATTGATGATGACATCAAGTACCGCACGATCTGGGGCGCCTAGGCCGAGGGTGTCAATCTCGAGTAGCTCGAATGTTCGATTCACAATACGTTCATCAAGACTTCCTCCCTCAAGTTGTGCCAAGTCGCGGCATCGCTTCAGGAGGTAGTTTGCAGTACGTGGTGTAGCTCTACACCGCTTTGAAATGCTCCTGAGAATAGTATCGTCGGTGGTTACACGAAGGAGTCCTGCTGAGCGACTGAGTATTGATGCAATTTCTTCATCCGTATAAAACTCAAGACGAAAGGTGCCCCCTGAAAAGCGTGATCGAAGTGGCGCAGAAAGAAGTGAGATACGAGTTGTAGCAGCTACGAGAGTGAAGGGAGGTAGTTCGAGCTGCACAGTACGCGCCGATGGTCCTTTACCGATAATAATATCGAGAACCCCAGACTCCATCGCTGGATAGAGAACCTCCTCAATTGTTTTTGACAGACGGTGTATCTCATCGATGAAGAGTACGTCTCCTGGTGAGAGGTTAGTGAGAATTGCAGCAAGGTCGCCTACGCGTTCAATCGCAGGCCCAGAGGTCGTACGCATATTTGTACCAAGTGTCTTTGAGACGAGGTGAGCGAGAGTCGTCTTCCCAAGCCCCGGTGGCCCATAGAGGAGAATATGTTCGGCAGCATGCCCTCGTTCACGCGCGGCAGTAAGGAGAATACGAAGATTCTCCTTTATTTTTGTTTGTCCAACATACTCATCCCAGCTCTGTGGACGGAGCGTTTGATCGAGATTTCCAGTAGTATCTCGCAGAACACTTGGTTTTTCCTCGGGAATTTCACTCATGCCACTGTATTGTATATGAAAATAGGGAGTCGTGGTGGGTGAGAATGTGCCTGTGGCGCATTCGCAAGACTTTTTGAGCCATTTTATAAGCCATAAAGCGAAATAAAAGGGCCAAAAAGTGGACGGACCCGTAGGGTTGACAAAAAATCATATCATGCTAGAATAGCTCACGAAAGTTCATTCATCTCATACTACTCTCGGTACGGGATGTTCTCACTACATTCTACATACATCCAGGCGATAACCCTCTAAGCAATCCGGCGCTCGGAACGAGGGTAATTTGGTACCCGCTTCAAGCGTGACCACTGAGCTATTCCTTAGCTTCGAAAGCCACTTTCATACGGAAGCCTTTGTTTAGAGGGTTATCTGCTGGATGTTCTCAATGTGCTTTGCGTGCCCCACGCAACCGTTAGTACGAATATAGCACACAAAAATTAAAGCACCCCTTGACCCTAAATGAAAAATCATTTCTAAACTATAGGGTGGGGTTTTTTATGTTCACCGGTAGTCTAAGAGTTGTAGAGGTCGATGACACGACCCAATTCTTCGAGTGAGGTGAGCCCTGCAAGAGCCTTCATAACTCCATCTTGTGCAAGGTTGGGAATACCCTGTGCCTTCGCGGCAAGGCGGAGATTTTCTTCGCGTGAATCACTGAGAAGAGCATCATCAATTAGTTTATCAACACGTACTGCTTCAAAAATACCAAGTCGTCCTTTAAAACCGCTCTGACCACACGCGTCGCAGCCCTTCGCATCAAACACCGTATGGAGCGCGACGGGTTGATCAATGACACGTGCAATTATCGTCTGCTCCTCGGTTGTCGCATTACGCTCTACTCGACATACTTCACAGAGGCGACGAACGAGACGTTGTCCTAAAATGAGATTAAAAGCACTTCCAATCATTCGTGAGTCAACACCGAGATCAATGAGGCGAGGGAATGCACCCACGGCACTATTGGTATGAAGTGTTGAGAACACCAGGTGTCCGGTGAGTGCAGCGTGGACCACTGTTTCAGCAACCTCTCGATCACGAATTTCTCCAACCATAATGACATCAGGGTCCTGTCGCAAGATAGCCCGAAGGCCTGATTCAAATGAGTATTCTTCACTCACTTGGGTCTGTACAATACCAGGCAATTTGTATTCAACTGGGTCTTCAATAGTGATTATTTTAACTTCAGGAGTATGGACTGCCTGCAAAAAAGCATAGAGCGCTGTTGTTTTACCAGAACCTGTCGGTCCTGTTGTAACGATGGCACCATTTGGACGCTTTAATTCAATTTCAAGAACTTCACGAAGTTTCGCATTGAGGTCGAGATACTCGAGCTTGAAACTCGATGCACTGGGATCGAGGAGTCGCATAACAATAGACTCACCATACGCACCTGGGATAATAGAAGAGCGTATCTCAACCTTCCTGTCTCCGACATCAAAGGTGAATCGGCCGTCCTGCGCCTCATCATGGATGTTAAGTTTTACCCCCGAGAGTAGTTTGAGTCGAGAGATGATAAGTGCGTAGAGTGATTTCCCGAGATCAGTTGTATCCCAAAGAACACCATCAAGTCGATATCGTACACGTGCACCATTTACATGGGGTTCGATATGAATGTCAGAGGCTTTAAGCGCTAGCGCACCACCGAAAAGAACTTCAATTGTTTTTGTGACCCGTTCAGAGCCCTCTTCTTGTTGTATGGTCGTTACTGCACCCGCAACGTCGAGATACGATTGAATCTGTTTTGAAAATTCAATAATTGCATCAGGGTCAACATCGAGCACTCCACGTTTTTCTGCGGTTGCCTTCTTAATATCTTTATATCGAGCCCACGCATGTTCAAGACTAAAGAGGGATGCCATATACACAATCGGTGTAAACCCTGTCTTTTTAATACGTTCGAGCATTTCGAGTGTCTCGGGATTCTTTGGGTTTCGTATTGCGACTGAGAGGGAGTCTTTTCCTTGTGCAAATATTGCAACTTCCGCAAAACGAGCATCTTCTTCAGGAAGGAGTGTAAGTGCGTCTCCGTTTATGGTGACGTCACCCAAATCGACATATTGGTAGCCATACTTTGGTGCTAGGGCATTAATCAGGGCTTCCTCCTCGCGATGGTGGAGTTCATCTACTTTTGACACCTGGCCTTTATCATCGAACTGCTGCATATATGTATGATAACACGGCTAAAAACAAGGACAGGGGACAGTTCCGGATGATTGACAAAAACACTATTTATGATATAATTAAACAAGAATCACCCACCCGCTTTGTGTCCTTTCTGGAGGATGTTCCATGAAAACCGGTCTCATCACAATCATCGTATTGTTTCTCAGTGCGTGCACGACGACAACGGCGCCCTCGGGTATCGGCTATGTCGGGAGCGATAATGGAGTCGCTGTCGCTCCCTGTACTCCACCACGAAACACGCAAGCGCTCATCGCTTGGGCGAAAGAGCTCGGTGGGAGTTACGAGTCGCGGAGTGCAAATGTGCAGGTCAATAACGGACTGCAGCAATGCAGCGCAAGTCAAAGCGCCGGCTCGGAACAACGAGTAGTCGAGCGGCAACAGCCGGTCAAGCAACAGAATTCAAAGCGATAGGAGGCATCATGACGAAGGTCGTAATGGTAGTGCTCGTTCTGCTCTCACTTGCCGGATGTGCGACAACGGAGCGCCGGGTCACCCACGAATCAAGTGGTGAAGGAGTGCGTCAGGTCGGTCTTACCAAGATCGGCATCGCACTCAAGAACGCAGTGGTGCAAGCAAGTTGCCCTGACGCCATGGTCGTCGAAAAGCGAACGGTGAACATCACCCTTCCGCCACTCGATCCCGACTCATGGCTCGTCCGAAAGGGGTTCGGTTGGCTCGAACAGCGCCAGCGGATGCAAATCCACACGGTCAGCACCTCGGAGTGCGTACCCAAACCAAAGTGAGGACACAGAGAAGGTCCCTGTCCCCGCGTTAGAGCAAGCCTTAGGGCAAAGCTCGACGCGGGGATTTTTTATTATTGTAATAAAGGGCCGCTACTATTCGATGGTAGAATGCTCACATGCCAAGGCGCACGATTACAGATGAGGTCGAATTGGACCTCATTGCGGGAGAAATCCTCGGAGGACTTACTAAGAAAGACAGCGCGCATGTTATTGCGCTTCGGGGTGATCTTGGGGCTGGAAAGACTGCATTTACAAAAGCTTTTGCGCGGAAACTTGGGGTTGAGGAACATATTACAAGCCCGACGTTTGTCATAATGAAGTCCTACCCAATCCCCGAGCATCCTTTTCTCCAAACACTCACCCATATCGATGCGTACAGGGTTGATGATGTGGACGAGATGCGTGTGTTAAATTTTAAAGAGCTTCTTGCTGATCCGAGCAGGGTAATCTGCATTGAATGGCCAGAACGGATTAAAGCACTCATTCCTGAGAGTAGGGTAGAGGTATATATAGAGATAGAAAAAGGAGGAGGACGTACCATCACCTATGGCGAGTAATACATCAAAGAAAAAAGCGGGAAACTCGTATGAGAAAACAGTTGTGCTCCTCGATGCGCACGCGATACTTCATCGTGCCTACCACGCACTTCCGGACTTCACCTCACCTAAAGGAGAACCCACGGGAGCACTCTATGGAGTTGTTGCGATGCTCCTTAAAATTATTGAAGAACTAAAGCCGGATTACATTGTCGCGTGTTATGACCTTCCTGATCCGACGTACCGTCATGAGGTGTTTGTGGGGTACAAAGCTGGGCGTGCAAAAACTGATGATTCGCTCGTCGAGCAGATTGAGCGTTCCCGAGATGTATTTGCTGCTTTTGGTATTCCTATTTTTGAACACAAAGGATTTGAAGCAGATGACATCCTGGGCACCATTGTTGAGCATATGAAGCATGAGAGTACGCATAAAATCATCATTGCTTCGGGAGATATGGACACGCTACAGCTCGTTGATGATGACCGTGTGTTGGTGTATACACTCAAGAAGGGTATTAAAGATACAATTCTCTATGACGAGAAGACTGTGAAGGAGCGGTTCGGCTTTGGCCCAACGTTAGTTCCCGACTACAAAGGGCTTCGGGGTGATCCATCCGACAATATTCCAGGAATCAAGGGAATTGGAGAAAAAAGTGCGACCGATCTCATTACAGCATTCGGAGGTATTGAAGCCATCTATACCAAACTGAAGAAGAACGAGTCGGCTTTTTTGAAGGCGGGCATAAAGCAGCGCATTATTGATCTTCTCAAGTTGAACGAGGAGGAAGCACAATTTTCTAAAATGCTTGCAACAATCCGAAGAGATGCCCCGATTGAGTTTAAACTCCCGGAGGGTATGTGGCGAGATTCACTCGACACAGAGGCAGTGCTCACACTCTTTGGAGAACTCGGTTTCCGTACACTTGGTGTTCGAATTAAAACACTTTTTGGTCTTAAGAATGAGGAGGTTGAGACCGCCCCTCTCGATGTCGACCAGACTCTGCTTCGAAAGGCTGCACTCGCGCTCTGGCTATTGAGTTCTGACACCACAAATCCAACGCTCGACGATGTGCTCACCTATGGGAGAAATACCAGCAACACTCCCACTTTTGAGGCATCATACGCACAAATTTTTAAAGACCTTAAAACACACAAGCTCGAAGGCATTTTTACCGAGATTGAGTTACCCCTCATGGAGGTCCTCGATACAATGCGAGACGTAGGAGTTAAAATCGATGTGCCATACCTTAAAACACTCTCGGAAAAATTTCACAAGGAACTTACCAAACTCGAAACAGCAATTTATGGACATGCAGGAGTGGAGTTTAATATCAACTCCCCAAAACAGCTTGGTGAAATTCTCTATGACACACTAGGGCTCAAGCCAAAAAACCAGAAACGGACAGCAACCGGTCAACGATCAACTCGTGAATCAGAGCTTGAAAAACTTGCTGATGAACATCCGATTATCAAAGAAATTTTGCGGTATCGTGAACTCCAGAAGCTCACCTCAACATATGTTGATACACTCCCGAGTGTCGTAGGTCCGGACGGTCGTATACACCCCACATTCCTTCAGGCAGGAGCCACAACAGGCAGAATGGCATCAGAGAATCCAAGTGTACAGAATATTCCTGTTCGCACCGAAGAAGGTCGTGCAATTCGACGAGCTTTTATGGCAGAGAAAGGCTTTAGTCTTGTTGCGATTGATTATTCTCAAATTGAGCTTCGTGTTGCAGCAATACTTTCCGAAGATGCAAAGCTCATGGAAATCTTTAAAAATGGAGAGGATGTTCACCGAGGTGTTGCTTCAAGGGTATTTGGTGTGAAAGAAGATGAGGTCACACCTGACATGCGCAGACAGGCAAAGGTTATTAACTTCGGTATCCTCTACGGAATGGGAGTGAACGCACTGCGGGCAAATCTAGGAGAGACGACTTCACGTGCAGAGGCGCAAGAGTTTTTGAATGCATACTTCAACACGTTTACGCGTCTTGCAGAATACCTCGAAGAAACTAAAGCATTTGCACGTACGCACGGATACACGGAAACACTTTTTGGGAGACAGCGGCACTTTCCTGGTATGAATTCGAGTGCACCATTCATTCGTGCACAAGCAGAACGTATGGCAATCAATGCACCAGTGCAGGGAACAGCCGCAGATATCACGCGCATAGCAATGGTGCGTATACACGAATTTCTGAAAAAGGAAAAGCTTGAATCACGTGTGCGTATGCTACTACAGGTCCACGATGAGCTTGTTTTTGAAATAAAGAAAGAAGACGTTGAAACCATCGTACCAAAACTCACACAGATTATGGAAAATGTTCTCACTAAAAAAGAAGCCAAAGATGTTCCTATTCTTGTTGAGGTTAAAGTAGGTGAAAATTGGGAAGAAATGGAAAAGTATAAGATTCGTTAACTATGTTATTTGTCTTTTTTGGGAGCGACATAGTGCAGGTGCGAAAGCAGGCGTATGACCGCGTACGTGTATATGAGGAGAAAGGGGATGATATTGTGCGCATAACACCGGAGACATACGCAGAGGGGCAACTCATCGACCTCCTTGGTGCTGCGTCCCTCTTTGCTCGCAGTCAGGTTATCGTGCTCGACATGTTCTCCGAGGATGAGGCAATTTTTGCTCACCTGCTTGCCCATACCAAAGAAATGGCTGAATCAAGCAATATATTTATTTGCATCGAAGGACCACTTGGTGCCTCACAAAAAAAGTCACTCCTCCTCGTTGCACACGAACAGAATGAATACACTGAATCAGAAAAAGAAAAGTTCAACTCGTTTCTCCTTGCGGACGCACTTGCGATGCGAGATCGGCGAACACTCTGGCTCCTACTCATGCGTGCTTGGCGCGAAGGGCTTTCACCAGAGGAAATAATAGGCACACTCTATTGGCAGATAAAAATGTTGAGGCTCGCAGAGAAGACATCAAGTGCCGAGGAGGCGGGACAGAAATCATTTGTATATGGAAAGGCAAAACGTGCACTCAAGCAATTCAAAGAGGGTGAACTCGAAACACTCTCACGAGATTTGCTCTCGATGTATCACGACGGACACTTGGGGAAGCGAGACATTGATATTGCTCTTGAGAGGTGGGTACTTACCGTATGAGCACACTCGCACGCAAGACAATTGTGCAGGGTGCACTGAACGACCCATATGCAGCCTATTTCGTACCAGTAAATAGGTTGCTCACAATCACTACGCTCGTCTCTCTTGGAGTATTTGCGGTTGATGCAACTATTGGTTTCGAGCCCTACAGAAAAACCTTTTTCAGTATTGAGTGGACCACCATTATCATATTTACAATCGAATACATACTTCGTGTATGGTCAGCGAAATCGAGAATTCGTTACGCTGTGAGTGTCATGGGAATTATTGACCTAGCTTCTATACTCCCCTCATTCCTTGGACTTGGGGACTTTACGATTCTCAAGACTGCACGCCTCATTCGCACAATGCGGTTCCTGCGCATTTTGGGATTTGGAGGAGTTGCGCGAGTGCTACCAAAAAAGAAAAAAGATAATTAAAAATCAAAGCTCCGCCTCGGACGTGTCGTCACAGGTTGCTAAATAAAATACACACTTCGTGTATATTTTACTAAGCACCCGCGACCCCGGCTCGCGGTCGCAGAGCGACATCGCTCCGCCTCGGACAAGCGTTTAAAACCCTGACACATGTCAGGGTTTTAAACGCTTGTCCGCCCACCACGGATCGAACGTGGGACCTTCTCCTTAAAAGGGAGCTGCTCGACCGGCTGAGCTATGGGCGGATGTGTCAGTGCGGACCTTCCTTAACAAGGGTAGAGAATGCAGTGCATGCTCTACGCGGACCGAGCTGAGCTATGGGCGGGAAAGTGCATAGGCACTTTCCCGGACCCTCAAAGATATTTTCGACGTAAGGAAGAAAATATCCTGAGGGTGTACTGGGGCTGTAAGCCCGCAACACGGGAGGCCTATACTTGAACTCTATCTTTGAATCCTCTCATTTCCGAGCACGGAAACTATACCACAACAGAGGGTGTTGTCGATGATTTAAAATAGTTCCTATTGTGCCCCTTGAACAGGTTTTTGTGTTGAGGGGCGGCGTGGAACCCATGCAAATCCGATGAACATGAGGAGTTCAGTGAATGTTCCTGCAAGATCGAACTCATACCACTCATGTGAAAACTTATACCGGTCTTGGTGTGCATGGTGGTTGTTATGAAATTCTTCTCCAACTGCAAGCCCGTATGTAGGAACGTTGCGTGCATCTCCAATACGTTCATACACTTTCCCGTCACCCTTTGGCTCACCGTCTTTGTATCGCTGATACCCCCACACGTGAGCGATGCCGTTTATGAACCCTGCTGCAATAATTGGGATAACCATCATCTGTATTGGCCAGATAATAAGTGCTGGAAGTCCAAAGAAAAATAATTCCAAAACGAGTGTGATACCAATGCCGAGGTGACGATGGTTTCCGCCATACACATGTCGTTCCATGAAATCGTCCGGAGTACCATCTCCAAATGCTTTCATGAGCTCTGGGTTATTTTTTCCTGCTTCACGATAAATATCAGCACCTTCAAAAAATACTTTCTTTAGTCCGAAATAGCGGGGGCTATGAGGGTCCTCAGGTGTATCGCAAAA
The DNA here is from genome assembly GCA_964502345.1 of uncultured Candidatus Saccharibacteria bacterium. Lineage (GTDB taxonomy): Bacteria > Patescibacteriota > Minisyncoccia > Phycocordibacterales > UBA918 > Damh-18. The sequence goes on from CAZCWH010000015.1 coordinate 14,655, forward strand.
TGCATGATGCTTGCGATGAATTGCTACCCACTCTTTGGTGACCATTCCAGTAAATATCCAGAGGATGAAGCGAAAGAAATGATTGACTGGTTCGACATACATGACCGCACGGTGAGTCTGTGAGCGATGCAGAAAGCATGAGACGGCAAGAAGCGTAAGGAGGGAGGTCAGAATAACAAAACCAATAAGAAACAATGGTGATGGGGAAAGGTACCCATGAAGTAGGTATGAAACTACTGTATTAAATGATGGCATTGCTCACTATTGTAGCATTTCGTCACTAAATGGGGAGGTCAAAAGCGAAGATACCTGCGCCAGTGATAAAGAGAGAGAGGGACACTCCAAAGAGTAGGAGATAGAACAGTCTCCCCGGAATCAAAGGCGAAGCGAGACGACCCTTCAAAATCATGAATTTTATAGCCATGAGCATTGAGAGGAGTGCCGCAATTTGGGTATAGAACCCAAACATAAACATCATACCCACGATAATCTCAAGAGTACCCAGATACCATACCAAGACAAGGCCAAACCGGAATTGCGAAAACTGCTCTTTGAGTACCTCACGATGTTGTATGTGTGAAAATCCAAGATACAAGAGTATCGCAGCCACAATAATGCGGAGTATTGCATACGCCAAGAGTGCAAGAAACTGGATAGGGAATGGATTCAACATTTACACAAGTGCGACTTAATTTATTAGGAGGCATTAAGCCGACTATATAAATGAAAGTACTCTTGTAGTATACCTCGTCGGAGAACCATTATAAAAAACAGTATGGATTTATGGCCACGAGCGAGCATAATCTTCATATGTGGTATATCATGCGATGAAATCGTTCTAGAATACATACTTCAATATGAAGAATATTGTCATTCTCCATAATGTCCGTAGTGCCCATAATGTGGGTTCGGTTTTTCGTACCGCGGATGGTGCGGGAATTTCAAAAATTTTTCTCACGGGGTACACGCCGGCGCCAATTGATCGCTTCGGGCGCGAAAGGCAGGAAATTCTAAAGACGTCGCTTGGTGCTACTAAAACAGTAGCGTGGGAGTTTGTAGAAGACATCAACTCAGTTATACGTACACTCAAATCAGAAGGAGTTGCTATTG
>CAZCWH010000016.1:0-14627 GCA_964502345.1 uncultured Candidatus Saccharibacteria bacterium
TCAACAGTTACCTCCTCATATGGCTCGTACTTACCATCAGCACGTTCCTCAATAATTGCCTGTGGTTGAGATACCTGAAGCTCATAGCCTTCTCGGCGCATGTTTTCAAGCAAAATTGAAATATGCATTTCTCCACGCCCATACACCTTACATGAGTCGCCTTTATCAAAGTCAACCTTGAGCCCAACATTGATTTCAAGTTCCTTCTCAAGACGCTCACGAATTTGTCGTGTGGTAACATACTTTCCTTCTCGTCCTGCAAAGGGTGAGTTGTTTACGACGAAATCAAGTGCAATGGTTGGTTGATCCACAGCAATTGCAGTGAGCGGTTGCGCAGTTTCTTCATTGCTTATTGTCTCTCCAATGTATATGTCATCAAATCCAGCAACAATAACAATGTCACCTGCGTAGGCTGTGTCTGACTCAACTCGTTCAATACCTTTAAAAGTAAAAAGCTTTGTTACTTTCCCCTTTCTTGGCGTCTGTCCATCATGCAGAATATATACATTTTGAGCATTCTTCAGTTCACCTTCATAAATTCGTGCAATAGCGAGTCGGCCAAGGAAATTATCGTAACCAAGGTTAAACACCTGTGCGCGGAGTGCTTCCCCTTCCACGTATCCCTTAGCAGGTGGTACCTTTTCAAGAATTACATCAAGGAGAGGTGTGAGGTCGGTAGAGTCATCGGTAAGTTTTCGCTTTGCAATACCCTGACGTCCGATTGCATATACGACAGTGAAATCTGCCTGTTCATCATTAGCTCCAAGTTCAAGGAAAAGTTCAAGAACTTGCTCCTCAGACTTATGTGGATCAGCAGCTGGCTTATCAATTTTATTTATAACCACAATTGGCTTGAGGCCAAGTTCTAGTGACTTCTTAAGTACAAAACGAGTCTGTGGCATCGGACCTTCTTGTGCATCCACGATAAGAAGTACTGAGTCAATAGAACGAAGTACTCGTTCAACCTCAGAACCAAAATCGGCATGTCCAGGAGTATCAACAATATTGATCTTTGTACCCTTGTACTCAATAGAGGTGTTCTTTGCATAAATGGTAATTCCTCGCTCTTGTTCAAGCGCGTTTGAGTCCATGGTTGCAGTCACGTCAGTAACAGCACCAGTTTGACGCATAATTGCGTCTGTAAGTGTGGTCTTTCCATGGTCAACATGGGCAATAATTGCAATGTTTCGTGTTTCTTGTCTCTGCATAAAAATAAAACGCGCCAATGACTCGGCGCAAAGTGAGGATAGAGTACTAATAAATTATCGTTTCGTCAACTTTTTCCGTTTAACAAGTGCTTCCTTCTCTTCACGCTTCAATTTTTTGATTTGAAATTCTCGAATTTGTGCTTCACTTCGTGTCTTACAGGGCTCGATATGCACCACACTCACTGCCACTCGTGATTTTGTGTATTTTGCGCCTACCTTACCTTCCTTGTGCTCTTTAAAACGCCTATCAACATCAGTCGTTACACCGGTATAGAGGGAACCATCCTGGCACCTGAGCATATACACAAACCAACTCATGCAATCATGAATTCAATAACATCACCCTCTTTCACGATGTATTCCTTTCCTTCGGTACGAAGTTTTCCAGTGGCCCTTGCTTGTGCAAGTGAACCACACTGCACTAGGTCGTCAAACGCGATCACCTGTGCACGTATATAGCGAGTCTGAAAGTCAGTATGAATTGCAGCTCCTGCTTCTGGACCAGTTGCACCCTGCTTCACCGTCCAAGCACGTGTCTCCTTTTCGCCAGTTGTGAAGTATGACATCAGTCCCAATCGATGATAGCTGGCCTTAATGAGCGAGTCTATTCCTGAATCAAGGGTTGCATATTCGCGTCGGAACTCTAACTTGTCAGCCTCATCGAGATCTTTAAGCTCTTGCTCAATACCCGCGTCGATAATGACGTACTCTGAACCAGTCTCGTTCATGAATTCCATAAGCTCATGCCAACGATTATCATTCGTTTCATCAAAATTGTACGCACCGTTCTTTTTATTAAGCACGTAAAGAAACTTTTTCATTGTAAGGAGATGAAGACTTCGTACAACAAAAAGTTCTTCATCACTCATATCACACGCATTTGCGAGTTTGCCAGCCTCGAGGTGTGGGAGGAGACGTTCAAGTACTGCTTTCTCGATGACCGCAGTCTTGTCACCCCTCCGCGCATCCTTTTCTACATTGCCGAGCCGCTTACTCACTGTCTCAGCATCAGCGAGAATCAGCTCGAGATTAATGACCTCAATATCTGAAAGCGGGTCAACTGCTCCACCGACATGGATGACGTCCGGATCATCGAAAATACGCACGACTTCCGCAATCATATCGACTTCTCGAATATTTGAGAGAAACTTATTTCCCAGACCCTCTCCTTCTGACGCTCCCTTTACAATACCGGCAATATCTACGAACTCTACGATTGCGGGTATAATTTTCTCTGATCCAGAGATCTTCGAAAGGGTTTCAAGACGTGGATCGGGGACAGCAACTACCCCAACAGATGGGTCAATGGTACAAAATGGATAGTTTTCAGCTGGTACGGAGTTCTTAGTGAGTGCGTTAAAAAGCGTTGATTTACCAACGTTTGGAAGACCTACTATTCCTACAGATAATGACATATTTTTGTTATGAGTTTCCGAATTAGAAAAATAGAAATACTCTTGTGGTGGACATAGTACGTTAGCCTATCAGATTTCTAGACTAAATAAAGCTTCTGCAGCTGTTTACCGTCGTAATGTCCTATTACTTGAAGTATACCGATCCCTGATTATTCAAAAGAATAAATATGAGTTCGCCACGACTGGTGAATTCATACGATTGAGTTTGCTTAAGGAGTTCACTAAAAGTTGCTTCTTCAGAACCTTCACAAAACATTTGAGTCGACATCATATTAGTGAACGTGAGTGATGGTTGGCTACTCGTGTAGTTCCCGCCGACGCCATTACAATCTGTCGTTGCACTGAAGGTATTATCATCTTCAAAGGTTAGTATGAACGCGTCACTTTGCTTTGGCAGGAAATGCCTACCATCCGTATAGGTTGCTTGCAGGAGTGTCCATGGTTTCATGGTAAGAGACATAATTTCTGTACTTGCCTCCCCCTCAAAATCTTTGACCCACTCACCAATTTCACCCGTGGCCTTGTCTAAATGTATCCAAAGACTTTTTCCGATTGAGGGTTGTGTTGTCATTGGTTCACCTGTTTTGCGTTCCGCATAATTAAACACCGCTCGTCCGTCGTGTATCTCTACTGTTTGTGGAGCGATTCGATCTCCTATAAATAGTGTATTTGTACTCTCATAGTTACCATTCTCATTAAGTGCTAGGGCAACGTAGTAAAACGATCCACTACCGCCGCCATTCATGACGAGTACCACTGCAGCGTCTTCGTCACCATCTGTATCTAGGTCTCCATACACAGGCTCTCCAAACAACTCTACGGTTGTCACACTACTCCCCTCTGATTCGCCTGCGCTTGTAGCCTTTCCCTCCTTAAACACAAAAGAGGTTCCATCAATTGTGTACGTCGCATTTTCTGGTGACACAATTGCTTGCATTGGTGGAGCATTATTCACAATACTTCGGTCTACGCGCATAATGATAATGAGTATCGCGATAATAAGCACGATAAGTACTGCTAGGGTTATACGTGATGAGTTTTTCATATATATATTTAGTATACATCTAACTACGAGTAAGGCGTGATTAAGTAACAGCACTGTAGTAATAAGGTATACTTGTTCTGGATTGTTGTAGTGAATTCACCTTTTGGAGCTCATCCAATGAAAATGAATTCGAAGTTGCGGCTTGTACCGGCACCAACCGACATCGCGTCACTTGCTCGAAGACTCGCAGCAGAACTTCCGGTCCTCGAACGTGATGCGGAGACAATTCGTACGACGCATGCATTTCGCAAGCTCGCGAGAGCCATGGGGTACACCCTGCCCCGAGAAGAGCACTTTGCAAAGATGCTCGCTCGTGGAGGACTTGATCTACTCCCTGAAATAACATCCTATCTGCGCAGGTACCCTGAGTGCATAGGGACAAAGAAGTAAACGCCTCGACTTAGCTCGAGGCGTTCCAATAATTGACAGTCAGTATACTTCATGTCAGTATCATACGGGCTGTAATTTTTGTCACGTTACGTACGTGGCTTTTTTGTTCATACGAAAAGGAGGTTGTCTCATGTCAGCAACAAAGAATTGTCCAAACGAGAACTGCGAAGGCAAACGGCGGGCGGAAGCATTCCGTGTTAACGACTGCGACATCTGCCATGGCCGAGGTTGGGTTCTCCCTCCACAAGAGCAGAAGGGTGACTACCAGAAGCAAATGGGAGGCAAACCGGCGCAGACGGTGAATTCCCAACAGGGCTAGCCGTAAGGACGAGAATCGAGGGGTCGCTGGTGTACCGGCGGCCCTTTTCATATGTGGCTATTTCATTTTCTGGACTCTCGATTACAATATATCCTATAGCAGTTACTTAATATATATTTTTGAATATGGAAGAAAATCAAAACCCAGTTTCGACAACTCCAGTACCACCCGCTCCAAATGCAACAAAGAAATGGATTATTATTGGTATTGCTGCAATCGTAATCATCGTGATTGCACAAAACATGTTTTCACCAATGCGGATGAGTGAGCGTGCGCTTGAACGGGCAATTGGAGAAGATTACGATATTGATGTTAATCGAGATGGAACTGTTGAGATTAAGGGTGAAGATGGTGAGTCAATGAATATTTCAGCTGGTACAGACGTGAAGTTGCCTAATAATTGGCCGAGTTCAATTCCCTTAGCAAGCGAAGCGAAGTTAAGCTATGCAGGTTCTATGAACACAGGAGGCAGTCAACAAGGCCTGAGTGTGGTGTATACAACAGAAATGTCTGTATCTGAAGTCACTGAATTTTACAAGCAAGAGCTTGAACAAAAAGATTGGAAAATTGAAGCGTCAGTGGTCACAACTGATGGATCAATGATCACTGCGACAAAGGGCGAAGATGAATCTGTTGGCGTATATATTGGTGAAGCTGACGGAGTGACCACAGTTAATCTGACCGCACAAATTCCTCAATAGGAAAGCGATTATAGAAACTTTCCTCTTCGTATCTCTTCCCTACGGACCCACTCTTCATCGTGTCCAAGATAGTGTGCAACCTCATGCCATATTGTGTTTGAGATGCATTTTCGTATCTCTAACTCTCCATTGCATGCAGAGAGTATAGGTTTCTTAAAGATCGTAATTGTGTCAGGAAGGATTGGTTCAGTATTACCGCGCACAGACAGAGGAACTCCTTCATACAACCCAAAAAGAGTCTCATCGTACTGAAGCCCATTTGCTTTTCTCTGTGCCCCTGAGACATCATCTCTTACGAAGAAAACCAGATTTTCAAATTTCCGTGTAACCCATTCGGGTAGTTCAGCTATACTGTTCTCTACTGCTCGCGCAAATTCTTCCTCAGTCATAACATTAGGGTACAATACAAGACACATAAGTACACTGTGTATGGATGCATCACTTCAAAATAATATAGAACAACTGCGTATACGTAAGTACAATGGCATTACTTCAGAGGAGTACTTAGCGGATGTCGAGCGTCTCAAGGCAGGAGAGCCTTTTGAGTATGTACTTGGATATACGAATTTCCTTGATTGCCATATTGATTTGAGCTTGAAACCCATGATTCCACGATACGAGACTGCTTTTTGGGTTGAGCGTGCAATTTCAGAGCTCAAATTACGGAACGGACCTTTGCGACTTGCAGACACATTTGCTGGAGCAGGTAATGTAGCCGTGGCACTCCTTATGCACCTACCTAATGCCTGTGTCGATATATCTGAGCTTGATCCAAATCTCAAAGAACAGATACAAATAAACTGTGACAAAAACTTAATTGAATCCAATCGATATTCCATCATTACAGGGAGTGTTCTTGAGGGTCTTACGGGTACATATGATGCAATCTTTGCCGTGCCACCTTACGTCGCGCATGACGCTCTTCCAGATTTAGATCCTGAAATGATTGATTTTGAGCCACACCTCGCTTTTTTTGCGGATGATAACGGGAGCGCCTTCCATAATGAGCTCATTCGTTCTGCCTGGGATCTCCTCGCTCCTCTGGGGACACTCTATATGGAAGCAGATATGGATCAAAATGAGAAAATTCGCGATATGATAGTTGGAACACCTTGGTCAAAACTTGAATTTTGGCCAGATCCATATAGCGCAACGCCAAATGTTGTCTTGAGAAAGTAATAGTTTTACGCATCATGCAAGGTGTGAACCGCACACGAGTGCGTTACAATTATCAGACATAATTTATTTGCTCATGTTTAAAGAATCAGTTTCAGTCAAAGTTGAGAAAGAAAAAGGTGTTGAGGGTCACATGTTTGATGCGGTAAACGAACTTTCGGTACTTACTCAAGAGCCTAGTGTTGAAGAATTAACAATGCCAACCCAGATGGATGCTCTTACGCAGTACTATGGTGACAAAGCAAAAGCGGCACAAACTCTCTTGGAGGCACACACAGATACTTATGCAAACTAAAGAACAATACGAAAAGGAAAAAGCCCTCGCCAAGCTTGTTGCACTTTTTGAGGCTCAAGAGCACGTGACTGCAATTTACGCAGACATTCTTCTCAATTACCCTGAGGCTGCGCAGCTACTTGAAGAAAATGATCCTTCGCTTACTGCGCTTCGTAAACAGGCTGGTGATCGTTGGAACCTCCGTCATACTAACCCAGAATGAACATGAGTGAGATCAATTTTGATACTGAGATACGAAAGCACCTTGATGAAGTGCGGGCACTCCAAGCACCGACAGGTCTTTTTACTGCTTCTGCGCACAATGTTTCGACTGGATACAATAAAGCATGGCTCAGAGATGCCTACTTTATGTCGCTCGGTTTTTCAGTTACCGGTGAATGGGATATCGTAAAAAAACTTGGTCGTGCCCTACTTCAAATACTCCTTAAGCACACCGATAAAATTGACTGGGCAATTCACAATAAGCCATCTGAAACATGGCAATACATTCATGCACGCTATAACCCTGAAACATTTGATGAATACTGGGAGGAATGGGGTAACAAGCAAAATGATGCAGTTGCTGAAGTTCTCTATCTATTTTGTGAACTTGAGTTAGCTGAGCACAGTATTCTTGAAAATGATGAGGAGCGTGCGATGGCCCAAAAGTTAATAGACTATCTCAATAACATTGAGTATTGGCATGATCCTGACTCTGGTATTTGGGAGGAGAATCATGAACTCCATGCTTCGTCTGTTGGAGCAGTCGTCGCAGCACTCAGACTTGCGAAGCAAGTTCCATTTTTGACTGTTCCAGATCAGATGATTGAGCGTGGTGAAAACGCCCTCCGCACACTACTACCTCGTGAATCTGAGCAGAAGTTTTGTGATTTGGCACTCCTCTCACTGATTTACCCGTTTCGTGTAGTTACCGATAGTGAGAGAACTGAAATACTTTCAAATGTGGAATACTTTCTAACGCGCGATATGGGGGTTATACGATACCGTAATGACCGCTACTATAACAAGAATGTACGCGACGGATACAGTGAGGAAGCTGAGTGGTCTATGGGACTCTCATGGCTTTCAATAATTTATGCTGAAATGGGAAATACAGAAAAGGCACTTCACTACTTAGAACGTGCATCGCGAACAATCAATGCAGATGGAAAAATTCCCGAGTTGTACTACTCGCATACAACCGATTCAAATGAAAATATCCCCCTAGGATGGGCTGAAAGTATGTACGTGGTTGCACTTGCAACAATTAAAGAACGTCTGTAAAAGTACTAGACATCAAGATATCGACTAAATTCGTCGACGGCTTCTTCCACAACCTCCTCTTCTTTGCTATCAATAAGGGAATTCTTAAGCTTTAGGAGAACTGCATAAATCTCTGCAGGTGGATACCCTTTCTCTCGCAATTTTTCAGCCTCTTCAAGTACTTCGTTACTATCACTAAGACTTGCTTTCAAAGCTCGCTCAAATAGCTTCTCAAATGGGTGTGACATAATCTTAATTATAGCATTGGTATAAGCCATAACATGACTTTGATGAGTACTGGACTTTTACTCAAAAATGTTGTAATATGTGGTATTAGTACTATTTAGTTGATGAAGGTATATGTTAAACCGTCTCTATGGCTGGTATGGGAAGCGTGTTGTATGGGGTGCACTTATAGCACTCATATTACTCGTAATTGCAGTAATATTTGTAGCTCAATCAGGAGGAAGTACCAATACAGACGAAGTAGAGAAGAAACTTCCATCAGTAACGATTAAACGAGTCGGTGATTTTAGTATCGACAGCGCATTTTCAGTTGTTGGCGTTGTGCGTGCAGTTTCTGAAGCACAGCTACAAGTTGAAGCAGCTGGCCGCATCACTGCAGTTAATGTACAGATTGGTGATTCTGTTAGTGCTGGTACAGTACTTGCCTCAATTGAGAACAGTGAGCGTGCTCAACTACTCCAGGCCGAAGGTGCCTATGAATCAGCACTCTCATCTTCCCTACAGAGTGGTGTAAGCCTCGAAGAGGCTCAGACAGATGTTCGAAATACGTATCGAGACACATTCTCAACAGCTGACAGTGCTGTTCGGAATACCATTGATGCTTTCTTCGTTAATCCTGGTGAAGCTTCAAGTGGGTTTAAGCTTACCGGTACTGGAGATGCAGAAGAGTACAATGATATTCGAAGAGAAATTGAGGTTGAACTTACAAAATGGTCTGAAAACATATCATCTGACTATCGTGGACTCAGTGAAGATACGATGCTTGAAAGAGCAGAGTCGACAATAACAACAATCAGCAATTTCGCAGCATCTCTTGCACTTCTACTTAATGATACAGAAACAACAGCAAACTTTACTGATGCTGAAGTTGCAGGCTATAAAGTCGAGATGGCACAGGCACGTGGTGCACTTGATGGCGCGCTTTCAGCAATATCAGGCTCACGAAAAAACTATGAACAGGCCGTCATAAGCTCTGCTTCTGGTGCCACCTCTGGTTCAAGTGCGCTTGTAAAGTCAGCGCTCGGTAGCCTTCGTGGTGCGCAGTCACAGTATGAAAAGACGCTCGTACGAACACCGATTCCTGGTGTTGTTAATGCGATGTACTTAAAAGCTGGTGAATATGCCTCAAATGGCCAGCCAGCTGCCATTGTCGCTAACAATGGTTCACTTGAAATTAGTGTCGCACTCAATGAAAAGGATCTCGACCATGTTGCTATAGGAGATGAAGTGCTCATCAACAATACAACTATTGGTGTAGTGACACACACTGCACCTGCTGTTGACCCGCTCACTGGAAAAAGTGAAGTTAAAATAAGTGTAGAAGAGAATCTTGGATTAAAGAATGGTACGACCGTTTCAGTGAACTTTAGTCGCGATACAACAGAGACTGACACAACAACAGTTATAGTCCCGCTCAAGGCACTTAAGATGCTTGCTGCTGGTTCTGTTGCATTCGGCGTTGATCAAAACAATACTCTCATTGAGTACCCTGTAAAACTTGGAAGTATTCTCGGAGATTCAGTTGAGATAATTGACGGACTTACATTAGACAGTGAAATTATCACAGATGCACGTGGACTCAGGGCTGGAGACGTCGTCAAAGTAAGCGTAACTAACTAATTATGCATTCTCTTTGGTTTTTCTTTCTTCGTAAGCGACAGTTTAGCTTACTACTTATCCTTTCACTCCTTGGCATGGGTATCTATTCCCTTGCAGCCATACCTAAGGAATCTGCTCCAGAGGTCATCGTACCAATCGGTATTGTATCTACGTTCTACCAAGGTGCCTCAGCTCTCGACATCGAAGAGCTCATCACGAATAAACTCGAGCGTGAGATAAGCAATGTTGCTAACCTCGATTCCCTTACTTCTACCTCGAGAGACGGGTCATCAGTCGTCATTGCAGAGTTTGATGCAAGTGCTGATATTGATAAATCAATTCAAGATCTCAAGGATGCCGTGGATGCAGCAAAGGGAGAAATCCCAGACGATGCTACTGACCCAGTTGTCACTAAGGTGGACTTCGCTAATCAACCAATACTTGTCCTCTCGGTCTCAGCGGACTTAGCACCGCTTGAGTTTACGGAGCTTGCCGAGACGCTTTCTGATGAGTTTAAAAATGTGTTTGGTGTTTCTGATGTTGTTATTGAAGGTACACGCCCGCACCAAGTCCAAGTTATCGTAAAAGAATCAGCACTTTCTGCATATGGTATTAGCCTTTCGGACGTCACCCGTGCGCTTAGTGCGGCTAACTTAACACTACCTGTTGGTACTGTAGTGACCGATGGTATTGAATACGCGATTCGTTATGAAGGAAAAATTCTTGAAATATCCGAGATTGAGAATATTCCTGTTACCTCACGAGGTAATGCACCAGTATATGTTCGGGATATTGGTACAGTTACTAATGGTGTTGAGCGCCAGACAAGTATTTCACGTGTTTCGCTTGATGGTAAGCCAGCAGAATCTGCCTTTACGCTTTCGATTTTCAAGCGTGCTGGTGTGGACGTTACCGATATGTCTACCGCCGTCATCGAGAAGATTGATGAAATGAAGAAAGAAGGTGGACTTCTTGCTACTTCACAAGTACTTATTGTCTTTGATCAAGGTGAGGATGTACGACGTGATCTTTCCGAACTCGTAACAACAGGTTTTGAGACAGTGCTTCTTGTTATTTTATGTCTCCTTCTCACAATTGGATGGAGAGAATCACTCGTTGCAGCTCTATCAATTCCCCTTTCGTTTGTTATTGCTTTCATTGGTCTCTATGCTTCAGGCAATACCATTAACTTTATATCGCTATTTTCACTTATTCTCGCTGTCGGTATTTTGGTTGACTCCGGTATTGTTATTACTGAAGCTATACACACGCGAATGCAGAAATTTGGCAATGCTGATGACGCTGCACATGAAGCTATTCGTGAATACGCATGGCCACTCATTGGTGGAACACTTACTACCGTTGCCGTATTTGCACCACTCTTCTTCCTATCAGGAATTGTCGGTGAATTTATTTCTTCAATTCCGTTCACGATAATTTTCGTACTCATTGCCTCTATTATCGTTGCGCTCGGAATGGTTCCCCTTATTGCGGTGTACCTAACTAAGAATACTCATTCAAATCGTTTTGAGGCAAAGCAAGAAGAGTATACCCATAAGGCACAAGCGTGGTATCGAGCAAAGCTCATAGCATTCCTCAAAAACAAGCGAGCACAGAAGACGTTCTTTGCCGCACTCGGTATAGGCTTCCTTCTCGTGTTTATTCTCCCGATATCTGGAATGCTGAAGGTCATATTCTTCCCACCAGAGGATGTCGATTACATTTTTGTGGAGCTTGAAACTAAGCAAGGAACTACATTACTTGAAACTGACCTTGCACTACGTCGTGTTGAAGAAATTTTGTATGAAAAGTCATACATTGAATCATTCACATCAACAGCTGGGTCAGGCTCAACCTTTACTGGTTCAGGAAATAGCGGCGCTAAATTCGCAAACATAACGCTCACCATGAAAGATGATAGTGAGATTACCAGCGCTGCTGCGAGTACAGAGCTACGTGAGGCGTTTAAGCCAATTGAGAATGTCGACATACAAGTTGTTGAACTCGTTAATGGACCGCCAACGGGAGCACCGGTGACTCTTAAATTTATTGGTGACGACCTCGCAAATCTCGGGCTTACGGTAGAGCGTGCAGGTAAACTCCTCGAATCAATAGACGGAGTGCGTGACGTAACACTGAGCACAAAGAGCAATGCGACAGAGCTTATTCTAGAAGTTGACCGTGAGAAAGCTAGTATTGCAGGAGTTAATCCTGCATCGATTGCTGAAGTGCTCCGATCTGCGGTGTTTGGTATTACAGCTACAACTATTACTCGCAATGGGGACGACCTCGATATTGTTGTTAAGCTTGAAGTAGATTCAAACGAGCAGGACTTTTCTGCAACACCAACTATAACTCTCGATACACTTCGCAATCTCACCGTACCAAGTGCATTTGGCTCTTCTGTACTCGTCGGATCAGTTATTAAGGAAAGCTTAGCTCCCGCAAACGCAATCATCGCACATGAAGACGAGGAACGAATTGAATCTGTATCTGCATATACGGAGAGTGGTGTGACTGCGGCTGAAATCGTATCTACGTTTAAGGCGCGTGAAGCAGAGCTTGAAATGCCGGTAGGTATCAGACTATCGTACGGTGGAGAAACAGAGGACATTAATAAATCATTCACCGAGATGGGACTTGCTTTTGTGGCTGGTCTTGTACTCATGCTCGCTATCCTTGTCCTCGCATTCAATTCAATTCGGTATTCGATCTACTTGCTCCTCGCAGTTCCACTATCCCTTATTGGAGTATTTGCAGGACTTACCCTTACGGGACAAGCACTTTCGTTCACTTCACTACTCGGAGTCATTGCACTCGCAGGAGTCATCATTAACCATGCGATTATTCTCATGGACTCAATGATTCACTTTAGAGACAAGATGAAAGAGACTGACGAGCTTATGGATGTTGTTGCTGATGCTTCAGTATCACGATTCAGACCAATATTCCTTACAACCATCACGACTGTTGTTGGTATGATACCGCTTTCAACCATTTCAGATTTCTGGAGCCCACTCGCGTTCGCGATTATGTTCGGACTATCGTTCGCAATGATACTTACGCTTGTGCTTGTACCGGTACTCTTCTATCGGAACGAAAAACGCCTCAGTGACAAGCGAGAAGCACGAAAATTGACCTAATGAAAACCGCCGGCATCTCGCCGGCGGTTTTTTAACATCACTACACTCCCTTTATCCCGAGTGCTTCAACTTTTTTGGCCCAAGCATCCAATTTCTCTGGCTTCACACGCTCAGTAGGCCCAAAGGCTGTGACCTTAGCTTTGAGTCCTGAAAAACCTAGAATTCCATGAGCAATTTCATTCGTAAAATCTCCAAATTTCCACCAGGTTCGGAGCGGGCTGTGCGTTCCTGCGACAATAACAACCCTTGCTGTCTTGCCCTTGAGGCGTTGAATAAGCTTTCGTGTTTGCTTATCAAAATTAAAGGCAAACCCTGGTAACCACATTCGATCAAACATACCCTTCATTACCGCAGGCATTGAACACCACCAGTTTGGATATACAAATACGACATGGTCGGCCCAATTAATCTTTTCCTGAAGCATTCGAAGATCCGGTTCAAGTTCTTGAATCTGCTTGTATCCCATGTGGAGAATTGGATCAAAGGTGAGCTCTGAAATATTTATACGAACAACCTCATGTCCCGCAGTACGTGCGGCACTTTCATAGGTATCTGCGAGCCTCCCCGAATAGGTACTTGCATCTGGATGTCCAAGGAATACTAATATTTTTTTCATGCCGTGTGAATTGTAGCTTGATAGTACCACGAAATATTTTTGAAACTATGTGACTCTGTTAAAAAGTTTAATCCAGACTTGAAGAGGTATGACAAATCATTTGACATACACCTCCATGAGGAATATGCTTTCTGTGTCCTGTTCTATAGGGGAACGGGGAAACAGGAGAACAAGAATGCCGTCGATTCCAACAGTTGTTTACAAAGACTATCCCCTGCGTTGGGATGGAATAACGAAGGTTGAAGTTCGTGGGACGGGACTACCCGAAGCAAAGGACGTCAAAGGTGCCAACGCGAGCAGCGAGTCGCAAATGCATCGGTACCTTCATCCGGGCGGCCGATGGGATCCGAACACCTCCATCAACATCGAACATGTCGCTGTCGAAGGCAAGTACAAGGACCGAGTGGTTCGCAAGATCTTCAGGCCGGCAGAGAAACCGGTCGTACAACCATCAACGAGCATCTACAATCCCTGACCAATCAATCTGATTGGTCACGAGCCCGCGAGCAATCGCGGGTTTTCATTTGCTTATAATACAAAAAACTTCGTGTGATCACGAAACGATGAATTGAAACTTACAGTTTCAGTACCCGTTGTCGATATTCTTGTTTGCTACGCCTCCAATAATATCTGGCAACGGCTTCAATACATAGGTAAACGTGCCTATGCACGTTTACCTATGAATCGAACCATTTGGGTTGAAGCGTGTACCGCCTCCCTGCTGTGGCATTTTGTTACCAAGAGCCTCTTGGAGTTCTGCTTGATACTTTGGAAGCACCTTCATCGCTGCTGCCATTTGTGTCTTTCCTGCCTTTATTTCTGCCTGCATTTCAACTGCAATTTTTTCAAATAGTTCTGGCTTCTTTTCAAGCATGGTGAGTATCATCTCACGCTGATCTGCGGGTGCATTCTTGAGCTGGCGCTCAAGCATTTTCCGCATCATGAAATTTTTAGCTTTTCCGAACATATATAAGTATTATACTAAAGTAATAAATAATGTCGCTTGACATGCCTATGAGGTGTGTTATTGTCAGTTTGGTTGCTCCTGAGTACCAAACCCCTTTGGCTCCGCACTCAGCGGATCGCCCGCGCCTCCCGCTCCCCTCGGGTTGGCGCTTTTTTTATTCTAAAGCAGTATGGTGACCTGGTTGCTACTTACCTCTAACACACCACTTTTAACAGGAATGCTCTCTGTAGAACCATCAATGGTATGTATGACTATAGTCCCCTCC
>CAZCWH010000017.1:0-3140 GCA_964502345.1 uncultured Candidatus Saccharibacteria bacterium
AACGACGTCTACACAGCAGGTTCAAGCAGTGCACGAAGAGCGTTATGTTGGCTCAAAGAATGGGACCAAGTACCATCTTCCGTGGTGTGCAGGTGCACAGCAGATTAAAGAAGAGAATAAAGTTTGGTTCAGTTCAAAGGAAGAGGCAGAGAAGGCAGGGTATACGCCAGCTGCCAATTGCAAAGGGATTTAAAACGAGCGCACTAAACTCATATACTTTGTTGCCAGCGTCTCTCAAGCGCTCACCGTATAACCCGATACGACTCGCACTTTCGTTCCTTGTCGCCGCGTATCTGAGTTCATTACTCTCGTTTAATAAAAAAGAACAGTCGTCATGGCAAGATTGACTTTTAACAATTTCACTATATAGTTTTGCCATTCTCAACACATGCGTGTTGAGTGTTCTTAAGGAGGTTTCGATGGCTGTCATCGTAGCAATCAACGGAAGTGAGACTGCGAAGCCGGAGGACAGATTAGACTTCACTGTTCTGTCGGTGACGCCAGGTGTTGATTCAGGCTATGTCATGGAGTACATCAGGTACGGTGATGGCACCACGTATGAGTTGGAACATACGCGTGCTTCATCCCCGTACGATTTCAAGATCGGCCGGTGCCATTTCATCAAAGACGACGGTGTGTGGTACTTCGTTCAGGCAGACGACAGGTACAAGGTCGTCTACGGCGCAGACGTGCTCGACGCGTACGGAAGTGGGGAGATGTTCAAGCAACTGTTCCACCTCTTTCCAGCCGACTGATCATCTGAAGTAATCAATTTGATAGAGAGATCGAAAATCTTGTGCTCCGCAAGATGGTCTCCCTTGCGCAGTAACAGTCCCACGAAGAAGCTCGCCTTCACGTGGGGCTTTTTTGTGCATATTCGCTCATGGTGAAGTATGGAGATGCGGTAATATTGAATTCATGAGCAAAACAATCTCTACAGGTGTTGTACACAACGTTCCTGCAGACTTGCGAAAATCACTCGTGTCGTCCGAGAAGATACGTGAAGCATGGAACAGTCTTACCCCGCTTGCACGCAATGAATGGATTTGTTGGGTTATCTCAGTAAAGAAAGCTGAAACAAGAACAGATCATATCAAGCGAGTTGGCTTTCACATCACTCACGGTCAACGTCGGCCATGTTGCTGGCCTGGTTGCCCACACCGCTAAAGTCTCTCATCGTATAAAGAAAAAGCCCCACGAAGTGGCGGAAGCCTTTTCGTGGAGCATATCAGAACTCGGTCGGAGGAACAGGGCCGGTCATCAGTGTCTGGTAGTCGAGCGATACGCCCGATAACACGACGTGGTCACGGATGATGTACAGCTGGGCGGTTCGTCCCTTTCCCTCGAACCACTTCTCGAGGTCAATCAGTATCCGATCGCCAATCTCGAAGCTTATATTGCGCAGCCTAAACCGATCAGGAAGCTTCACGTTCGTGCCATCCGACAGTGTGAGTCGCAGACCAACACCATCAGGCTGCTTTGCCGTAAGGCGAGCGTACACGTGCTTAAGTGACATAGAAAGCCCTTTCGCCGGTGAATTTGTGCCGGTCGTGACTTTATCACAATTCCTGAGGAGAGTCACCAGTTGATTTCCTTGAGGCCACACTTCTTTAAGTAGCTATTTGTTTTACTAAAATGCTTAGAGCCAAAGAAGCCCGTGTGGACGGAGAATGGGGAAGGGTGGGGTGCTTTCAAAATTAAATGCTTCCCAGCATTGATAAGTGACTCCTTACTCTGTGCATACCTGCCCCAGAGGAGAAATACGACATGCTCCTTTTCATCCGAAATCTTTTTTATGACCGCATCTGTAAATTGCTCCCAGCCAAGTCCTTGATGGGATGCTGGCTTGCCTGACTCAACAGTGAGTGTGGCATTGAGGAGAAGGATGCCTTGCGTTGCCCAGCGCTCAAGATTACCACTCTCGGGAATTTGGATTCCTAAATCGCTTTGGATTTCTTTGTAAATATTTTGAAGCGAGGGAGGAGTTTTCACACCGTCCTGCACTGAGAAACAGAGTCCATGTGCTTGGCCCTGACCATGGTATGGATCCTGCCCAAGTATGACGACCTTAACAGAATCAAATGGGCAGAGTTCAAATGCATTAAATACAAGCTTAGGATGAGGGAAGACAGCATTTTCGAGATATGCCTTTCGAACTGTTTCAGAGAGTGTATTAAAATACGGAGCATCAAACTCATCTTTGAGTCTTTTTCTCCATGATTCGTGCATCACGACGTTATTCATGGAGCTATTGTACATGTGTCTTAGGAATGAAAAAGCCCCGAGCGTAATGCTGGGGCGGGCCGGTCGCCGGCGGATTGGGATTGTGCCAACCGCAGGCGACCGGGTAGTGCTGGCGACGAATTTACTTCCGAGCAGTTTTTGCTGAGAGCTGCAACTCTCGGTTTTGAGCCTGAATGAAACTCTAAAAGGCCCTCGACCCACTCTTTTTGAAACGGCGTACTACCTCATTGGCCGCGAAGAGGCGAAATAGGGAGTTTGTTGTCCCTATACGCCCGAATACTTTACCAAGTATCTGAAAACTGTCAAGAGCTTTAAATAGCCCATAGTACTGAGCACAAATAAGTGCTACGAACTAAGTTCTAAGCGCTATCCTATGGTATTCTAGAGCCATGATAGTCATAGATATTGAAGCATCGGGTACCAATTACGAGAAACACTCCATAGTGTCCTTAGGGGCTCTTGATTTTGATAATCCAGAGAATCGTTTTTATGGTGAGTGTAAGCTTTGGGAGGGTGCACACATCATGGACGGTTCGCTCGAAGTGTGTGGATTCACACCAGAGGAGGTGACTGACCCTACCAAGATGACTGAAGCCGAACTCGTACAGCAGTTCCTTGAGTGGTCTCAGCATATGAGCGATAGAACCCTTGCGGGGCAAAATGTTTCCTTTGACCGTGATTACCTTAAGGCAGCATGTAATCGTGCAGACCTATCGTATGACCTTGCGCATCGCACACTCGACACCCACACCTTGTGCTGGATGCATATGGTAAAGCGAGGACTTACTCCACCCGTTGATGCAGAGCATCGTCGTTCAGCGCTCAATATGGATGTAGTCCTCAATTACTGTGGCATTCCGGATGAACCTCAGCCTCATAATGCGCTCACCGGAGCA
>CAZCWH010000017.1:3150-14579 GCA_964502345.1 uncultured Candidatus Saccharibacteria bacterium
TCATGCTGAGGTTATCTCTCGACTTCTGTACGATAAAAAATTACTCCCGGAGTTCACACAGTTTGAAATACCTTGGCTATAGTGCGTGATACACTATACGCATGGATAGTAAGAACAAAATACTTCAAGGTACTTCGAAAAAGAAAAAAGTAACTTCTGAATCAAAGAATATGCATTGCCGGGTCATGACGGACCTCTTTGAAACTGATGATGCTGTTCAGTCATGGCGCATCTTCAGAATCATGTCGGAGTTCGTCAATGGCTTTGAAGTATTACGAAAATATGGAACCGCGGCGACATTTTTTGGGAGCGCACGAACTCGCCCAGGGGAACCAAGCTACAAAGCCGCAGAAGAACTCGCTGCACGTCTCGCAAAGGCCGGGTTTGCCATTATTACTGGAGGAGGGCCAGGTATTATGGAAGCTGCAAACGTTGGTGCATTCAAGGTTGGGGGTAAGTCTGTCGGACTCAATATTGAGCTTCCAATGGAGCAAAAGTTGAATCCCTACGTGACTGAGACAGAAACATTCCATTTTTTCTTTTCTCGTAAAGTAATGCTTTCGTTTGCTTCTGAAGTGTATGTATATTTTCCTGGAGGATTTGGTACGCTCGACGAACTGTTTGAACTTATTACCCTCATTCAAACAAGAAAGATTACAAAAATCCCTGTTGTACTCTATGGAAAAGAGTTCTGGACACCAATGCTCGATTTTATGAAGAACCAGCTTGTGAAGGAGTATAAGACTATCGACCCTGAGGATCTTGATTTGATGCATCTTGTTGATTCAGTAGATGAGGCGTACGCATACATCACGAAGAATGTTGACCAACTCCAGCCACGCCAAGTCTAATTTCTATGAGTACAGATTATGTAACACCGATGTCGACATTTACGGAAGACACGCTTCCAGATTTAGACGAAGTTGTACTTGCAGGCTTGCAGTATCTGAGTACCGCAGACATTCCACACATCAATACTGGCGAGTATACACGCCCGCTCGTCATCGGGAGCGTCAATGCACTCAGTACCGGGAGGGTACTTTTCTCTACTGTGGATGCGGTTTTTGCTGAGGAAAGTACATATGCTGAAGCTCTTGCGCGCACAACCCAAATAGACGCAATTTATATTATTTCTGCTTCAGGGGGGAAGCATGCGGTTTCTATAGCGCGTGATCTTCACAGAAGCAATCTCCCTGTATTTTTAATCACCAACAACCCAGAGGCAAAAGCGAGAGAGCATGTTGATGCATCCCGAGTCTTGGTCTTTCCACATCTGCGTGAACCATACACATACAACACCTCAACCTACATGAGTATGATGCGCGGGGTGGGGGAGGAGTCACTATCGGATATCCTTTCTTTTATTGAATCTGAGGTGGCTCCCGCTATCCCTAAAGACGTGGGTGGTCATCAATCGTTCATACTTACGGTGCGTCCAGAATTCAGTGTGCTCCGGAGCATGTTCGAGACCAAGTTTGATGAGCTCTTTGGCTCACTTCGGTATGGTCGCGCATTCACGAGTGAAGAGTTAAAGCATGCGAAGACAGTCATACAGGTGCCCTCAGAGTGTTTCCTTGATTTTAGCTCTGGAGTCGTACTCCCTGAGTCAGCTTGTAGGACGGTAATACCACTTCCAAAGGATTGTGGCCCAATCGCTATGCTCGCAATCGGGTACTACGTCATTGGAGTGATTCAAAAGCAGAACCCACCGTTTTTTAAGGATAATATTAAAGCATACGTAAAGGAGGCATCGGGATTATTTGGAGAGGAAATATCAGTTATCGTTTCGTAACATGGCATATATTTTATTTGATATTGGAGGAACTAAGACACGCATCGCACGGAGCGAAGACCTCCTCACCTATGGTGAGCCAATTAAGTTCGAGACTCCTCTTGAATATAATGCAGGGATTGCAAAGATCATTGAAGTAATTGAGGAGCTCGCACATGGAGACACGATTGATGCTATTGGAGGAGGAATCCGTGGACCACTCAACCATGAGAAGACATCCATTGTGAGTGAGAAGAAGCTGCTCGATTGGGTTGGGCGACCACTTGTGGATACCCTTCGAAAGAAATTTAATACTCCAGTGTACCTCGAAAATGATACTGCTATTGTCGGTCTCGGAGAGGCGGTTCATGGTGCAGGGAAAGGGTACGCTATTATGGCGTATCATACGGTAAGTACGGGAGTCGGTGGGGCACGATTTGTGAATGGACACCTCGATACCGCAAGTACTGGATTTGAACCAGGGCATCAAGAGCTTGATATTGATCGTTCGCTCCTCGGTCGCAATATTTCCCATACGCTTGAAAATCTCGTCTCAGGAACAGCACTCGAAAAGCGTAGAGGAGTGAAGCCCTATGAGATTGCACAGGATGATGCAGTCTGGGATGAGCTTGCCCTCTACCTCGCTCACGGGCTCAAAAACACAATTGCGTACTGGTCGCCTGACGTTATCGTCCTTGGGGGGTCAATGGTGATTGGAGACCCGCGAATCTTCCTTAAAGACATAATCAGACATACCAACGAGGTTCTTGATGGTTTTTTGCCCTGTCCGCCTATTGTCGACGCAAAATTAAAGGATGAAGGGGGTCTCTACGGAAGCATGGTTTTGCTCGAACAAAAACTTAAGAAATAAGCCGTTTAATAAAGGGAAATGGCAGATTCAAAGGGTGAAATGAAGACCTGGTGAAAATTCGACTCTTGACGGTGTAGGGAAGGGTAGGTGACATGTTTTTTGGGATGATACTGATTATATGGCTTTAAATATAGCATTAATTACTATTGACACTCTTTAGTATCAATTGTATAAGTTGACTTTTGGGTTAGGTATGGTAAAATAGACGCATAAGCGGCTACGGCCGTTTTTTTGATAAAGCACTTATACAAATTTGTTCGATAATACCCGTGGCTTATATTATCTAGTTTACTTACAGCAATAATCGCTGTAACGAACGTAGTTGCGGTACCAGTAGCTGATACCGCATATGGGAACATTGCAACAAACAATACTATCGGTATTGAAGCTGAAATAGGCGAGACAGAAGAGATCGTCCGCGACTACTTTAGCGATATACCTGTCATGATACAGATCGCTCGTTGTGAATCAACGTTTCGACACACACTATCAGATGGTACAGTCCTACAGGGAAAAGTTGACCCTGCTGACACTGGGGTAATGCAGATTAATGCGCGTTACCACGGAAAGAAGGCAGAGGAACTTGGTCTCGATTTGACTAACATCTACGATAACATGGCATATGCTCGTGATCTCTATGAACGGCAAGGAACACGACCATGGAATGCGTCATCTCAATGTTGGGGACAGACGATTGCAATGCGTTAAGAATAAAAAGACCGCCTCATGGGCGGTCTTTTTATGACCCGAAAATGATGCATCACCCCAGGCTCAATCAATAGTGACTGATTATTTCACTAGCCTCCAACCCTCACCAGCTCCAAATGCAATAACGTAGAGGAGACCTCCCATAATTGCGAGATTCTTAAGGAGTGATGTTGGTTCTGCATCCTTAATGTGGACGAGTAATACGGTGAGCAATGTAAAGATAAAGAGTGCTCCTGCGGCATATCCAACACGGTACCCAAGAATGAGGGCTGCTCCTCCTCCAATCTTAATAAGAAGCATGATTATTGCTGCTACAGATGCGAGTGGAACACCCACACCTGCAACCATTGCAGTTACTCCACTTAATCCCATGTTCATGAGCATTCCTACTCCTGAGTAGAGAAACAAGAGACCAATAAGTACACGTCCGACGAGGATACCATGTGAACGCATCATTGCGCGTTGTGATTCTGACATCATCATATTGTGTATCGTTTTTACTATTATTTAATTAACTTTCTTTTCATCCAACCCCTGTACTAAGTATATCAAATAGGCGAATATAGTAAGATGCACTACTGGTTAATGAAAAGCGAGCCCGCGGCCTATTCTATAGACGATTTAAAGCGCGATAGGGTGGGGATGTGGGACGGGGTGAGGGGATACCAGGCTCGAAATACGATGCGCGACCTGATTAAGAAGGGGGACTTAGTCCTTTTTTATCACTCAAGCGCAGACATAATCGGGGTAATGGGGATAGCAAAGGTGGAGCGAGAAGCATATCCAGACCCGACTCAGTTCGATGCAAAAAGTGAGTACTACGACCCAAAGTCTAAGCCGGACGCTCCGCGTTGGGTTGCAATTGACGTTCGCTTTGTAAAAAAGTTTAAAGCGCCGATAACACTTCAGAAACTCAAAACTGATCCTAAGACAAAAGATATGCTCGTCACCAAGCAGGGGATGCGGCTCTCAGTGCAGCCGGTGAGCGAAAAGCACTACGTGTACATTACCAAGTTAGCTTCGCAGAAATAGCAGTATGAAAGCAGAAATTGGAAAACGCTATCGACACTATAAAAACGGAAAAGAGTATATTGTACTCATGATTGTACTCCATAGCGATTCGCATGATGAGATGGTGGTATATGAAGGGCAGTATGATTCGCCTGAATTTGGAAATCTCCCTCGGTGGACGCGTAGCCGTGAAGACTTTGAAGAAAAGGTGCTCTATGAAGGAGTGGAAGTAGATCGGTTTACACTCATCTCCTAATTACTATGAAGATTGGATTTTTTGATTCTGGGGTTGGAGGATACACCATACTCTCTGCGGTACAAAAAATGTTACCTCAGTATAGCTACCTTTACTATGGAGACACCGCACATGTTCCGTATGGAGATAAGACAGAAGAGGAGATATACACCTACACTCGAGAAAGCATCGAAGCGCTTTTTAACCATGGCGCTGGACTCGTCGTTATTGCGTGTAACACAGCATCAGCACAAACGCTCAGACGCCTTCAGGATGAACTCATACCTATAAAGTACAAAGGACGTCGCTTGCTCGGAGTCATTATTCCCACAATCGAAACTATTATCGACGCAGGCACAAAGCGTGCACTCCTCATTGGAACAAACCGGACTATCGATTCACGAAAATATGAAAGTGAGCTCGAGAAAAGGAATGCTTCAAGCATCAGTCTGATTTCTGTTGCAACTCCAAAACTTGTACCGCTCATAGAAGAAGAAAAATTTGATGATTCAATGGTCTACCTAGAAAGCATGATTGGCACCAGGGTGGGGGAGGTAGATACCCTCATACTCGGGTGCACTCACTATGGGCTCCTCAAGGGGCGCATACGAAGTCGCTATCCCGGACTCCGAGTAATTTCTCAAGACGAAATAATTCCAGATAAACTTTCTGACTACCTAGAGCGTCACACAGAAATAAAAAATGAGTTGACTGAGGAGCAAGGTCTAGAAATTATTCTCACCAAAGATTCAGAAGAGTACAGGAATAAAATACAGAGCCTGTTTACTGTATAGGGAATACCATACGGCGTAATATCATAAGTGTCGCACAATATATCTTTTGCGACCTATATACTATACCCCGAGTCCCCCACCATTATTTTAATTAAACATTGAGCGATTTACCTTTTGTGCTGTATGCACGTACATATTGTTCCTGATCAAGGGGTACAAATTTTATACCTCGTTGTCCCCTCCATGATCGTAGGCGTATCGAACTGATTAAAATCAAAACGACGCAAAGTGCGTCGTTTTAATGAATCTCGTCTGAACCTGGATTTGCTCCAAATTAGCTTTGTGGCAGGTATACCATCGGGTCGATGTACGCATCAGTCGCAGCTACAGGTGTGGTAGCAGCTCCACAGCTCGTGACTGCTTTAATCTCATTGAACTTCCGTACGGAGACTCCTGCTTTTGCGTACACGGTAAAGTGAAGGTGTGGACCAGTTGAGTAGCCGGTGTTGCCACTGTATCCAATGACGTCTCCCGTACTGACGCTTTGACCCGGTGACACGCTGATGACGCTCTGGTGGGCGTAGAGCGTTGAAAGTCCATTCGGATGATCGATGAGTGTCCATTTGCCCCATGAGTAGCAGCCAGCGACAAGGTCAGTGTCACCAGTAGCACGCACAACACCACCGAGTGGCGCGTAGATTTGTGTGCCCCTTGGAACACCAAAGTCGACACCAGGATGATATGCACGACCTCCGTAGACAGATGCATTCTGCTTCGCAAATTCAGTACCACCAAAGAGCTGAGTAATAGTTACGTTCTTCACGGGCCAGTCGAATACTACCGTGCCCTTTGGTGGAACGGTGTTTGGATCAAGGATGAACTGGAGCTTTGATTCAAAGTCACGAAGCTCTTTCATGATGAGCTCACGGGCAGTCTCTCTGTCCTTCAGCATCTTTTGGTACTCGGCCTCTTCATTTTGTGTTGCTTTAAGTAAAGTATTTTTCTCGGCCTTGTTACTCGTGAGTACTTGGTTCTGATCAGAGTACTGGTTTTTCAAATCAACGAGCTCTGCTCGCTTTGTTGTACTGTCGTTACGTTTCTCTTCGAGTAAAATCTTTTGAGATACGAGGCTTTTCACTTTATTGTTCATAAACGAACGCACTTGCTCTAGGTTCTCAATGATGCTCCAGAATTCAGAAAGATTATCGTATCGGAGTAAGACCTCAATCATTGAGTTATTATCCTGTTCATTAAGCCTGCGAATGGTCTCTGCGATAGCTTCTTCATTGGTGAGTATTGAATCCTCAGCATCAACGATCTCAATAGAAAGACGCTCGATTTCTAAATCCTTTGCACCGATTTTATTTTGCGTATAACTAATGTCTGATTGGACTTTCTTTCGTTCGAGCTCAAGTTGGTTGATTGCAGATTGTAGTGTCTTTTTTTCACTTCCAACTTTTTTAAGCTCAACTTGATACGCAGCTATTTCCTTTTCTATTTCAAGAAGTCGAGAGTTACGCTCATTGATTTCATCTCGGAGTTTATCTATCTCAGATTGTGCATGTACTGGCGCAGTTGCGTAGAAGAAAAACAATGAAGCGCTTACGAATAAAAGAGTAGCAAAAATAATGCTTACTCTAATAAAACTGCTGACCAAATTAAATGGCGTATTCATGAGCTCCTGTTGTATTTTCTTTACACGCGACTCTAATCAGTCTCGTGCTTGTAAAATTGTATCACACGCGCCTTGTATCCTTTTGTAGGCTTCTCCTGAGCCAATAATAGCGATAATCGTAAATGGATCAGGGGATCGCTCTCTGCCTGATAGAGCAACACGAAGTGGCCAGAGTACCTCTCCCCTCCCAATTTCTTCAGCATAATCCCAGATACGTGCCTTAATAAAATCTGCGTCCGCTTCCTCAGGTATTGTAGAAATTATTTCCGCTAGTTTTTGGAGACGTGGGAGTGCGTCACGTACTGAAGTATCATTTTTCCATTTGAGCATACCGATTTCAATTTTCGGTGTCGTAAAGGCAAAATCATATTCCCCTTTCTCCCCTTCCACAGTCACCTCTTTCATGACCGTGGTTCTTTCACGTATTGTGGGGATTAACTTTTGAAGCCTTTGCGTACTAAATTGTGGGAGTGTAGTTACGTTTGCAGGTAGTCGACTCTGTACCATATCGAAGTATGTCGCTTCATCAATAGCAGAGAGGTGCTCCTTGTTAAACCATTTCAATTTTTCTACATCAAATATAGCCCCTGCTTTTTGGACACCACTCAGATCAAACTCAGAGACAAGCTCATCGAGAGTAAAGACTTCTTTATCAGTACCAGGATTCCAACCAAGGAATGCGAGATAATTATTTATCGCAGCGGGAAGGTACCCATCATCAAGATACGCACTGAGTTGTACGGTACCATTTCTCTTTGAAAGTTTTGAACGATCGAGCCCGAGGAGGAGTGGAAGATGCGCATATATAGGACGATTCGCACCAATTGCTTCCTGGATGAGGATCTGCCGAGGAGTGTTAGAGATGTGGTCTTCACCACGGATAACGTGAGTAACCTCCATTTCGTGATCATCTACAACCACGGTGAAGTGATAGAGTGCATCATCAAGTGAACGAGCAATGACAAAGTCACCGAGCTCAGTTGTATCGAAAGAAATTTCTCCTCGAACAACGTCCTCGAATGTCACCACGCGATTTGGATTCTTAAGACGAACAACTTCAATAAAGGTACCAGGCTCTCGCTTGCTTTCCTCCTTGGAAATAAATGCAGTCCCTTTTTCGATTGCGCGCTCCAGGTACCCTCGGTAGATTATCTTTCGCTCTGATTGTCGATAAAATGCATCCCACTCAATGCCGAGCAATTTGAGTCCTGCAATGATTTCTTCTTCATACTCAGGTCGACTTCGCTCTGCGTCGGTATCCTCTGAACGAAGAATAAACGTTCCATTATTATGGCGCGCAAAAAGAAAATTATAGAGTGCTGTACGAACAGTCCCTACGTGAAGGTGTCCTGTAGGGCTTGGGGCCATACGGGTGACTATTTTTTGTGTGTCTGTAAACATGCCTTAAAATCAGTGATTTGTACCTATTTCAAGTATTGCTGTTGCCATAAGTGACTCTGCATTGTTCTTTGCAAACGTGAGTGCGGCTCCGGCCATCTCATCGTATGTACCTGAGTTTTCCATGATACGGTCTATTTCTGCTCGGAGCAAGCCATCGCTAAAATTCGATTCTTCGATCACTACAGCCCCGCCACTTCGTGCATAGGTAAATGCGTTTGTGCGCTGGTCATGACTCACTGACTCTGGAATTGGAATAAGTATGACTGGCTTACCGTGGAGTGCAATCTCATGAATAGTTCCGCTCCCAGCTCTTGAAATAACGAGTGTTGCTACATGGAGCGCATCGTTAAGTACTTCAGGCTGCATAAATGGAACTGGGTGGTAGCGCTTGAAAAGTGAAGCGTCAGGTATGAGTTGTTGGGCTGAGCCAGAAATGACATTGAAATGCTTTGGACCGGTTTGATGAATGATAGAAAAATCAGTAAGAATTTCATCGAGTGCATCAAGTACGAGTTCATTCAGATGTTCTGCACCTTGTGATCCACCAAGCACCAAAATAACCGGAAGTGTAGCATCAATACCAAGTCGTTCGTGCGGGTTAGGTGAAGCAGGTGCACGTAGTTCGCTTCGGATAGGGATTCCGATAAAAGAAGTCCGATCTGATTTAAAGAACTGAGCTGTCTCTGGATAGGAGATAAAAATCTTCCGTGCAAAACGTGCGCCAAGTTTATTAGCACTCCCTGGTACAGCGTCTGATTCATGCACGATAATTGGAATATTGAGCAACCATGCAGCGACGACAACCGGTACACTCGTGTAGCCACCCTTACTTACAACAACGTCTGGATACACATAAAAAAGCTTCAGAATAGCGACAATGATACCAAAGATGGTCTTACCAAAATCAGTAAAATTGAGAAATGAGAAGTACCGTCTTCGCTTCCCTGCCGGACAGTAGAGGAAGGTAATATTGTTGCGAGCGAGCGAGTCTTGATCATAGGGAGTTGGCCCCATGTAGTACAGTGTAGGTTGGACTTCACTTCGATTAAGGGCCTCAGCAACACTGATGAGCGGATAGAAATGTCCGCCCGTGCCACCTCCAACAAGAACAACACGAATCTTACTCATATATGTAGTATGGTATCACGACCTCGTTATACATGACGCTGATATTTTGAAACGTTGAGTACAATGCCAACACTCGCGAGCGTTGCAAGGAGTGCAGTCCCACCATGACTAATAAATGGGAGCGGGAGACCTGAAAGTGGAGCAAGCGCGAGCATACCCGCAATATTTAAAAAGGCTTGAGTAATAATCAGCGTCACGAACCCAACGACCAGTAACATTCCAAAAAGATCAGGTGCGTGTGTTGCAATTCGATACCCACGGAATGTAAACGCAACAAAGAGGAGAATGAGAAAGACGCTTCCCACAAACCCGAATTCTTCACTGTAAACCGCAAAAATTGAGTCCCCAATTGGTTCAGGAAGATACTCAAACTTCTGGATGCTCTGTCCATACCCGCGACCAGTAATACCTCCCGAACCCACCGCTATGAGTGACTGCTTAATTTGGTAGCTTGATCCCTGTGGGTCGCTCCCTGGGTCGATAAACGTCATGAGACGCTCTTTTACGTATGGTCGCATGAAGGCGAGTGTGATAATAAGTGAAAAGCCTATGATGCCGAGAAGAAAGACATCACGAAAGCGTCCTCCAGCGACAAGAAACATTGCAATCGCTGCGGTTACCATAATCATGAATGTGTCAGTGTCTGGTTGAAGTAGCATGACGACACCAAGTACACCAAT
Organism: uncultured Candidatus Saccharibacteria bacterium; assembly: GCA_964502345.1. Lineage (GTDB taxonomy): Bacteria > Patescibacteriota > Minisyncoccia > Phycocordibacterales > UBA918 > Damh-18. The sequence continues at coordinate 13,365 of CAZCWH010000017.1, forward strand.
GAGACCATAAAACGTAAGTGTGCCAGCTTTGAATTCTGCGATTTTATTTTTCATCCCTGAGAGCCAAGTAGCCATGTAGACAATAAAACCAATCTTAAGGAGCTCAGCTGGTTGAAAGGTAAACGAACCAATTTCAATCCATCTGCGTGCCCCTCCGTGCTCGAAGTTAAAGTACGGAACAAACACGAGAAGGGTGATGAGAAATGTCGCAAGAAAAATATAGAAAGCGTATTGGCGCCAGACTCGATAGTGAACGGTACTCGTAATAAAGAGTGCTATGCCGCCACCCACAAGACCAAAAAGCACCTGCCCTATCGCTACTGATGAAAACTGTGCTCCATCACGAGCAAGTAATCCAAGTGAGGCAGAAGAGAAAACAAAAAAACCTATGATAACAATACTGACAACGATGAAGAGTAAGGTTCTATCGAGTGAATGCATATTGTTTACAGTGCAATTGCAAGGAGTACACCAACAATTGCAAAGACAAATCCCAAAATCCAATAGCGCATAGTTACCTTAGCCCCAGGCCACCCAATTGCCTCAAAATGGTGATGGATAGGCGCAATTAAAAATACTTTGCGCTTGAATACCTTCTTTGCCGTTACCTGTACGATATCTGAAAGTACGGTGATGACAAGAAGAATGCCGATGATGGGAAGCACTGATACCCCCTCCCCTCCTCCAATGGTGTCGGTCATGAAGGCGACAATAGTAAGTGACATCGTGAGTGCCATGATGCCAGTCTCAGTCATGTAGAAACGCGCCGGCGGAACATTAAACCAAAGAAACGCAAGAATACCTCCAACGACCGTTGCGCAATAAGCAGCAAGGTCGACTTGATTCTGAAAAAGCGCAATGGCTGCATACGCGGTAAAAATAAACATAAACGTACCGCCCGAGAGGCCATCAATGCCATCGATGACACTACTCGCATAAATGGAAAGGGCTACAATAATGAAGAAAGGGATAAAGTATATGCCAAGATCAATCGGTCCGTGCCCAATAAGCGTCACCTCATGCACTCCAAGCTTTTCATAAAACCACCATGCACTCATAAGTGCAGTGAGGCCAACAACCACGAGGCGTTGCGATAACGGAAGCCCTCCTGCGAAATGTGTGCCTGTACCACGTACGACAAGTAGGTCATCAATGAAACCCACAAATGCTCCAATAAGGAGTGCGCCGAGCGGGAGCCATGTCTGGGAACGACTC
>CAZCWH010000018.1:0-13818 GCA_964502345.1 uncultured Candidatus Saccharibacteria bacterium
AATGTGCTCGGACCACAAAGCGGAACAATCGGAGTAGGCCCTGTGGGCAGTAATATTCCTGTCGTTACAAATGCTGCCGCAGGACAACTTGAACCAAATCAGATTTACTACCTTACTATCGTAGACACCGACACCAATAGACCATCGCCGTTTGTCATTGATACTAGCAACCGCCTCAGTATAAGTCCTAGGATCAACACTGATACGAACCCTCCACCAGCAAATAATGCCTCATGCGTTGCCCCTGTTGTTACAGGACCCCCCGTGCAACCAATAGTTATTTCTCCTAAGACCTACGTTTCTGCAGCGTGTACTGGTGGTCTCTTCGACTTCAATCTCTCGGGTGGGAAGCCTGCCTACTACATTTCTTCGGCTGGCTACTTTGTTGCGTACCCATCACCAATCCTGGGAGGTTACACACAAATATCAGGCCTCACCGATGGTTCAGGATTCCATACATTCACCTTCAGAGACACGAGTTCACCAGCAGTAACGGCAACTTCCACGATAAATTGCTTATAGCACACGATTCAAATTCATGAAATCTCTTATTCACAACAAAACGTTCCACAAATACTTGATAGGAGTTTTTGCAATGTTCATTGTGTTAATTCCGTTTCTGTTATTGTTTGTCGATACGTCTTTTGCGCAAGTTGCACAAACAAACACAGGAGCAGGCGCAAAACCACCAGCTGTTGATTGGCTAGACCAGCTTGGTCAAACGATAGGAAACATAATCTTAGGAGTTGCTGCGCTCGTTACATGGGTTGGTGCAATGATTCTTAAATTCTCAATCGAGAAACTTGTATTGGGTATGGGCGATATGTTGATTAATCAAGGTCTTGGTGCTGTGATAGACACAATGTGGACAACGGTTCGTGATATTTGTAATCTCGCATTCATCTTTGGATTCATCTTTATAGGTATCCGCACAATAATAGACTCCGAGAGCGCCGGAACAAAAAAAGTACTTGCCTCTATTGTCATTGGTGCACTTCTCATCAACTTCAGTCTCTTTTTCAGTAAAGCAATAATTGATGTCTCTAACTATCTTGCTGTAGAAATCCATAACACTATGATGGGTAATTATCAAAATAAAGATGTGTCAGAGCAGATTGGAAAACTTCTTGGAATTCAGACAATCTACAAAATTCCTGACCCTAACACCCTTTCAAATGTAACCGGTGGAGGAAGTATCGCTTTTTATGTGATGGGTGCAATTTTTCTCATTGTCGCAGGCTTTGTACTAGCGGCTGGTGGAATTCTCCTTATCATTCGCTTTGTAGCGCTCCTCTTCATTATGATATTTTCGCCTGTTCTTTTTGCAGCAACAGTCTTTCCACAGACAGCGAAGTACTCGAGTTTGCTTTGGTCAAAGCTCATCAGCTACGCCTTCTTTGCGCCTGCGTACCTCTTCCTTCTTTTTGTTTCGATGCAACTCCTTGCAGGGGCTACAACTGGTCTTAATGCAAATGGTAAAACGCTTGCGGGAGCATTTACAAACAAGGCGGGGATGTTTGATGTTGTCATCATATTCATCATCTGTATTATGGCACTTATCATGTCACTCAAGATTGCCCAACAGTTAAGTTTTTTTGGGGCTGATAAAGCAATTGGTTTTGCGAAAGTGGCTTCAGGTAGAGCAACGGCCGGGGTTCTCGCCGCAACTGGACGCGCAACTGCTGGTCGCATTGCACATGAAATGTCAGAGAGTGCCACACTGAAGGATAGGGCAAGTCAAAGAGGTATACGGGGCTGGACAGCACGACAACAACTTAAGGTCAGTCGCAAGGTTGGAGATGCGTCGTTTGATGCTCGTAATATCGCCGGAGCTGGAAAAGCTCTTGGTATAGGTGAGGGTCGTAAGGGTGGGTACTCAACTGTTATGCATGAGGTTGAGGAGAAAGAAATGAAATTTGCAAAATCGCTTGGAGAAGTGGGAGACAGTGATGTGCGTGTTGAGGCGCGAAAGAAAGAATCCGAAGCATTGGAAAAAGAAATTAGGCTTAAACGAGACGAACGTTCGTCACTTAAGGCTGACGATGTCGACGGTAAGCAAAAATTGGCAACGGAAATTCGAGGACTTGAAGAAAAGCAAAAGAAAGCCTCTGAAAAGTATCAGCAAGAAAAACCACGACGTATTCTTGGAAGCACCTTTGGTGAGACTGAGTCTTCAGAACTTGTGGAAACTGCAAGAGTTAAGCTAGAAGAGGAGAGTAAGAAAGTTAAGGATGCATGGAAAGAGTATGAGGAAATGTGGAAGGAAGGCTCAGATACTGGTCTCATCTCAATTGCGCATAAAAAAATACAGGAGTTAAAAGAACAAGAGGCAGAGGCAAAAGAACGTTATAAGACTGCACAATCAAAAGTCTCAAAAAATGAGGGTTATGCGGCTGTACTGAAGAACAGTCATTTCTACGAATCCTGGCCAGCTGGTAGATTGGTTGTGCAAAATACGGAAGCGGGTGAAGCAATAGAAAAGGCCTTTGAGAAAAAGGTAAAAAAATCAAAAGAGGACTCAAGAACTGACTCAATCGTTGATGCTGTAAAAAGTTCTAAGACATAATATATGGAAATTACCCACGAAGAAGCGGAATTGATGCTCAAAAAGCGACTTGAGGAGTATCCTGAAGTCAAAGCCCTCGTTTCTGACCCTCAATTTAAAACAACCCTTTCTGATATCCTTGAATTTGAGTCGATTGATCAATCATTTCTACCCCTCATCGAGAGTTACCTTATGACTGTTCTTACTTTCTATTCACCGATAGGAAGTCTCGCTAGAAAAATCTCTGAAAGTACTGGGCTCTCAGCTGAATTATGTGAAGATCTTGTAGGGATGATCGAATCAATTCTCCTTGAATCTGTTCGTGAGGCGCTCTATGCCTTTGAGTATCACATGGAAAATGAACTCACTAAAATAGGTTCAATCCCTGATGCAAATTCTGAATTAAAAGAACGGCTCGAGCTCAAACCTCAGGTAGTATCTCCCCAGACGGGTGAAATGGAAAAAGCCGGCACACGACCACTCACTCGTGAGGAGCTCATGAACGCCCTCGCACCAAGGCGAACAATGGCAAGTGATATTGAAGCAGTTCGAACAAAGGCAGACGGCGGGGGAAATCTTCAAACGTAGATTGAGGGGTGGGTAATCAGTCACTGTGAAGTTCGGCTTCACTAGTACAACTTCACAGGGAGTTTATTTTATATGTATGTAATCCGCATGTTCATGAGAGTCACCTATAAAAATAGGATACAATAGTGATGTATGCGCTTTGAGGTACCTCAATTCATTGAGATAGAAGATAAAATAATTGGTCCGCTTACCTGGAGGCAATTCGTGTATGTCGCGGGGGGAGTTGGTGTTGCAGTTGTGCTCTTTTTTGTGCTTCCATTCATACTCTTTGTGATTCTCGGAGTCCCCATTGTTGCACTTTCAGGGTTTCTAGCGTTTCATCGAATTAATAATCGCCCGTTCTCAACATTTCTTGAATCTTTCGTTGGGTATTTCAGTGGGAGTAAGCTGTATCTCTGGAGGAAAGAGCGAGAACAAACAATTGTAACTAAGCGTGAAGAACCTATTATGATAGTTCCCGAAGAGCTTCCTATGAAAAAAAATCTTTCAGCTCTTTCTCGCAAACTTGAACTTAACGCACTCGATAAATAATACGATGGAAAAGAGTACCGCTTCACAAAATTTTGTACCAGTAGAAGACATTCGTGATGGTGTCGTGATTTTGAAAAATGGCCAGATGTGTATCGTGCTTCTCGCTTCATCAATTAACTTTGCACTTAAATCAACAAATGAGCAGGAGGCGATATTGAGCCAATTTCAGTCATTTTTAAATTCACTTGATTTCTCGCTCCAGATATACGTGCAGTCACGACGGCTCGATATCCGTCCCTACATGGAAGTACTCCGTTCACTTGATGTACATCAATCTAACGACCTGATGAAGATTCAGCTTCGTGAGTATATGGAATTCATCAGAGCATTCACCGAAGAAGTTGATATCATGTCAAAAAACTTCTTTGTAGTGATTCCCTATACACCGAGTTCTCTTGATAGCGCGGGTATTAAAGATTTCATTTCTCGGGGGGGTAAAAAGAAAGAAGTTGTGTTTGACCCGGTGAAATTTGTTGAGGAGCGAAGTCAGCTTGAACAGCGTGTAACCGTAGTTGAGCAGGGGCTCGCACGTATTGGTGTTCGTACCATCCCGCTCGGAACCGACGAGCTTATTGAGCTCTATTACCATATTTTTAATCCTGAAGACATGTCTTCAGCTCCAAAACATTAAGTATGGGAATACTCGACTTACTAAAACTGAATAAGAAGGGGGCCGATGAAGAAACTGATGTAACTTCAAGTGACGCACCGCTCACGACACGTGATGTTATCGCGCCTGCAGCGATAAGCATCAATCCACGTAGTATTAATGTGAGCGGGAAGCTTTCTCGTATCTTCTTTGCGGTTTCATATCCGCGCTACTTAAACGACGGTTGGATGGAGCCGATTCTCAATATTGAACGTGAACTCGATGTCACGATTATTATTCATCCGATTAGTACCGCGGATACGCTCAAGAAATTCCAGAAAAAGGTTGCCGAGGTACAGAGTCAAATCAATGTACGTGCTGAACAGGGTATGGTGCGTGATCCACAACTCGATGCGGCGTACCGTAATCTCGAAGACCTGCGTGATAAACTCCAGCAAGCTGAGGAGAAGCTTTTTAATGTGGGTCTCTATATTGCGCTCTACGGGGAAACCGAAGCGGACCTCAATAAATCAGAGTCAGAAATTAAAAGTGCACTCGATGCACGCCTCATCTATATAAAACCTGCACTCTTCCAACAAGAACAGGGCTTCCACAGTATCATCCCGACCGTGAGTGACGAGCTCCTCGTGCATAGCAAGTTTAATTCGTCTCCACTCTCGAGCTTTTTCCCATTTACGTCCTTCGACCTCACCGCAGACACGGGTATTCTCTATGGCGTTAATCGGCACAATAACTCGCTTGTTCTTTTTGATAGGTTCTCACTTCCAAACTACAATTCGGTGACATTCGCAACCTCGGGAGCTGGAAAATCATATTCCGTAAAACTCGAGATTCTTCGTTCTCTCATGTTCGGTACTGAAATTATTGTCATTGACCCAGAGCGTGAGTATGAATATCTTGCGGAGGCAACGGGCGGACGATTTTTTAACATTTCACTCTCGTCAAAGCACCACATCAACCCATTTGATCTCCCGATGCCTCAAGAGGATGAAAATCCTGAGGACTTATTGCGCTCACATATCATTGAGCTTGTTGGGCTCTTCAAGCTCATGCTCTCAGGACTCACCCCAGAAGAGGATGCAATTATCGACCAGGCGCTCCATGAAACGTACGCACTCAAAGACATCACCGGTACTGCCGATTATTCACGTCTTGACCCGCCGCTACTTTCAGACTTTGAGATGGTGCTCGCAGGTATGGAGGGAAGCGAGTCATTGGTACAACGCCTCAGCAAATACACGTCGGGTACCTGGGCTGGGTTCATGAACAAACCTACAAACGTTGATATCAACCAGAAGTTTGTGGTCTTCTCGCTTCGCGACATGGAAGAAGAGCTTAAAACCATTGCGATGTACATTGTGACAAACCATATCTGGGGAGCAATCCGTCGTGAGCTCAAGAAGCGTCTTCTTGTTATTGATGAGGCATGGTGGATGCTTAAGTCACCAGACACGGCAGCATTCCTTCACAATCTCGCTAAGCGCGGACGAAAGTACTATCTCGGGCTCGCAACAATCACCCAAGACGTCGATGACTTTCTCCGTTCGCCGTATGGAGTTCCTATGATTACAAACTCTTCGATGCAAATGCTCATGAAACAATCACCGACTGCAGTCGACACCCTTCAAACCGTCTTTAATCTAACTGATGAGGAGAAGTTTCTCCTTCTTGAGTCAGGGGTTGGGGAAGGGATATTCTTCGCTGGACTCAAGCATGTGGCGATTAAAGTAATTGCTTCCTACACCGAAGATCAGATAATCACTTCCGACCCTTCACAACTACTCCAAATAAAGAACGCTCGCGCTGAACTACTTGGTAAATAACTATGCAAAAAAGAACGAATGCAGTGACAAACGTAGAGGCCCGCTACAATGACGAAGACTATGGTGATGTACCCGCTAATGACGAGCTCTATGCAGAGGAGGCAGCAAATGACGATATGTATGAGTCCACTCCAGAATCGGGACTTCCAGCATCTCAAGTAGAAAACGTCACGAGTAGATTCTCAAAACGTTTCAATGAAAGGGGGGTTGCGAAGGATGTATATCGAAAAACACTGAAGAAAATGGAAACAGAGGAATTGAAGCAAGCCCAAGCGCTACTACAAGCCGAGAGTAATGCAATTCGTGCTACACAAATCACCCAAGGAGCGCTCAAAGCAAAAAAAATTGCAGTTTCTGCTAAGGGGGTTAAGGGTCTTGTGGGATGGGGGATGATAGCCCCAGTGGGCACTGCATATTTGTTTCAGCTTGTTTTTGGAATTGTGTCACTTATTGGATTTGGTCTATTTGCAGCAATCAACTACCTCAAGAGTGAGACGTGGTATGGGAAAGTCATTTCTTGGTTTGTTAACCTTAACAATTTTGTTCCTGCTGACAAGCTCGGCTTGGTTTTTTGGGGACTTGCAACGCTTGTGGCAGTTGGTGTTTTTGTTAGTTGTCTAATTGTGTTTTACTTAACCTCGGTTGATCCTTTTCCAACATTTTTCTCATTCTTTGTTGCCTCGCTTGTACTGGCGTGCAGCATGATTCCTGTTCTTAATTTACTACCCTCTCTACTGCTCTGGGTACTATATGTGCGTGTTAGGTCGACAGCCTCATTATTCAGTGGGTGAGCGCTTCACTGTACGGGCACATGGTAAGCTATATGCATGGTTCGGGCAGAACATAATCCTTTGTTTTTTGTTTTTCTGTGTGTTTTCCTACTTCTTTTTGCAATACCACAGACGTCACTCCACGCACAAACTCTGAGTGGGCAGTCTGGCGCGACACTTATAGCATCGCCGCAATTCCCAACACCGAATCAAGAGGTGACCGTTTCGCTCGATGCTTACTCAATGAACACAATTGGTGCAACAATCACCTGGTACGTGGACAAGATTGAACTTGTTGATAGGAAAAATGAGCGTTCTATAAAGTTTATAAGTGGCCCTATCGGATCAACGCACACCGTTCGCTCTGTCATTAGGTTCCCGAGTGGACTTCCGCTTGAAGCTACTGTTGTGATTCCTATCACACAAGTAGATATCATTGTCGAAGCAGATTCACATATCCCTGCCTTTTATCGAGGCAGAGCGCTCCCGAGTGAAAATTCTCTCATTCGTGCAATCGCTGTACTCCATGGAAAAACGGCAGAAACTCCAGCTGAATACACCTACGAGTGGAAACTCGATGGTAACCCGCTCTTTGGTGGGCCGATTCGAGGCAAGCGTGTGATAGAAACGCGTATGCCACTCTATCAAGACCATACACTCACCGTAGTTGTCTACAATGCACATGGTGTGCCCCTAGGGCGGCGCACGATTGCACTTAATCCAGTGGTGCCTGAGGTCTACTTTTATGAAGAGAATCCTCTTCGGGGCCTAAGCCGAAAGGCGATTACGGATGATTTTGTGCTTATCGGTGAAGAAACGACTGTCTATGCCGAACCCTATTTTATGAATATAGAACCAAAAACATTTTCTGGTGAGCTTTCTTGGAAACTTAATGGTGAACACGTTGATCCTACAGGCGTTGTACCGAATGCCATCACACTGCGTCATGTGGGAGGGGAGGGTAGTGCGAATATCGCCTTTCGGTACGTTACACAGACCCTTCCACCACAGTTTGTTGAAAAAGCCTTTAGTATATTCTTCAAGTAATCTGTATGAAAAAGATATCTCGTATACCATTCGCTCAAAACACGATGTTTTATATATTGAACCTTGTTCTGACTGTCATCTTCCTCCTTCCGTTATTTGCCATTGGTGCTCCCGCAACATTTGTTCCACTCGCCGGTATCCCGGGAGTTGCACCCTCTAGTGGAGGACTCGCCGATTATCTAAATAAACTATATATTTTTCTTATTGTTGTTGGGGCCGTCTTCGGAGCTATAAAAATATCAATTGCGGGTGCAAAATACGCGCTCTCTGACATCATCACTGATAAAGCTTCGGCTAAAAAAGACATACAAGGTGTGCTTCTCGGTCTCGCAATTTTACTTATTCCGTATATTGTTCTTAGTACCATCTACAGTGGTCTCACCAATTTGAATATTTTGCGACTTGCTCCATAACTTTTGATTACTGTATGAAAAAAACACTACTCATAACTTTGGGAACACTCACTATTATCATTGTCGTGAGTGTCTGGATATATCTCTTTATGTTTGGCACCCCAAAAAGTGCTAATGACGTATTTACTAATTTTGGACTGGGAGGGGAGCCCACTCCAGAGTTTTCAAGCGAAGCTCCCTCAATTGTTGATACTGCACCCGTAACACAAACTGGTGCATCCCAGGCACTCCGTCAGCTCACTACACGTCCTGTTGCTGGAGCGACTTTTATTGAGGGGGGCATCCGTTATGTAGAACGCGGTACGGGGCATATCTATGACATTATGTTCTCAACAGGCACTGAGTCACTTGTTGTAGGAAACACTATTCCGAGATCTGTTGATGCAATCTTCCGAGAGGGCGGGGAGCAGGTTGCGATAACATATGAAATTGATGGTACCGAGCAGATTGTTGTGGGAACGCTCAGCATAAATTCAAATGGAGAAAGGGTTCTTGATGTCATAAATCTCCCGATTGGTGCTACGGGGATTGCGTTTGGTACCACTCCTCTGATTTCGTATCTTGAGAAAAATGCAGGTGGTACAACAGGTATTTACTACAATACCTTTTCGGGTACGAGTACTATCGCGTTCACCATTCCACTTCGTGATATTGAAGTATTGTGGGGCCCTAGTGTATATGTCTATACTACACCTTCAGTGCATCAGTATGGGTACCTCTACAAGGTTGGGAAGGGAAGCCAACTGCAATACGTAACAGAACCAGGGTTAGGCTTAATGGCACTTCCACTTACTGATGGTGTATTAACTGCAAGCTTTGAGGAAGGGGGACTGGTAACAAAAACAATTTCTGGCACTTCTACACACACGCTGTCACTTTCTCTCTTCCCAGAAAAGTGTGTACAAAATCCTATGGCAGAAGAGTTGCTCTATTGTGGTGCACTTGGATCTCTACTCACTGGTGAGCTTCCCGATAGTTGGTATAAGGGTGTCACTACCTTTGCAGATGAACTTTGGCTCATTGATGTGGCGAATATGACCAGCCGAGCGCTCACCAATATCATGGGAGAGAGTGGGCGCTCAGTTGATATATCGCACATCGGCACAAATGCCTCAGGAACGTACATCTACTTCATTAACAAAAATGACGGCACCCTTTGGATGTTTGATACCACAGTCCCTGGAGCGCAGGTGGGGGATTAAAGTTATTGCACTGGTTCTGCCTCAGAGGGTTTGAGTTTTTTATATCGAACGATGTACTCTTGACCAATCGCCATGATGTTGCTCACAAAGAAGTAGAGTGCAATTGCGGCAGAGATTGTATATGCAACTACAAAAATAAGTAGTGGCATTACATATCGCATCTGAAGTTGCATACTTCGTGAGAGATCCTCTTTAAAGTCAGGTTTTGCATCCGGATCACGTGGGGTTTGCTTCGGGAGAGACAGATGACTATGAATATACTGTGTGATACCTGCAAGGAACGCGAGTGGGAGGCTCTTTGGAGCAATATCCATAAAGCCTAAGAAAAGCATGTTTGCTGTTTCGGGCTTAGGAATAAATGAGTAGAGGAGCCCTGTATTAATATCTGGAAGAGGAACACCACCACCTTTAGAAACAGAGAGGTAGAGTGCGATGATAATAGGAATCTGAATGAAGAGAAGCAAAATGCTAGAAAATGGGTTCACTCCAGAGTTTTTATAGAGCTCCATTGTTTTGAGCGCAAGTTGTTCTCGTTTGTCTTTATATTTTTCTTTGAGCTCCTTCATCTTTGGCTCCATATCACGCATTGCAAGTTGTGTTCGTGCAGCCTTAAGAGAAAGTGGGAGTAGGATAAGCTTCACAAGTACCACGGTGAGTATAATCGCGACACCAACATCCCCTTGGGGAACTGTATCAATAAAAAAAACGAGGCTGTTATAAACCGGGTCAAAGAAAAGCGTGTGCCAGATATAGGTAAACATATGGGGTGTCGATTGTTATTGAATGACTATACTAATATACCTTGTGTACACCCTGAATCAATTGGGTTGTTTCATCTTTAAGTGTTGGAAAGGGAAGTGTACTACTTCCGGCCTTTGCTATAAAAATAAATACTCCTTTGATTTTATGTGCGTGTGCGTAGTTACGAACACAGTCATATATACGTCGTCGTAGTTTGTTGCGCTTCACTGCGAGTGGCTCAATTTTCTTTGAGATAACCACTGAGGCGTGTAGTACCGGGTGCGCGGTGTAGATAAGTTGCAGATGGGGAGCATGGTGGCGCCTACCCACAGAAAAAAAACGATTGAATTTTTCTCTGCTCAATCGTTCCTTTTTACTCATCATGCGTATAGTCTACGGCTATACGCTTAATTTTGCACGCCCCTTTCGACGTCGCGCTTTGAGTACGCGGGCTCCATTCTTAGTAGCGGAACGAACGAGAAAACCGTGTGTTGTCGCTCTTTTTTTCTTCTTTGGTTGATATGTTCGTTTAGACATAGTGTGTTGTTATTGCGCACGTAAATGTACACTATGTGCTTTATTTAATCAATAGATGCTTTTCCTCCTACTACAACCTCTATTTTGATCACCAGCCTACCTAAAAATTATCTTTGTGTGCGTACAGGACAGTTTTTTACTTCTCCACATGTTATACACAGACGTTGTGCAATGTGTATATTGTTGTGAGGTTTTTCCTCTCTATTTACACTTTTCCACAGGCCGGTATAATGCTTGCTATTACGTTTGTGAATCAAGTGATCACTATGAGTTATCTTCCCAACACATCAACAAGCATCATGCAGACTGAGCAAATTGATGTGAAGAAGTTATGGGACGACGCACTAGTAAACATCGAACTCTCCATCACCGCCGCTAACTTTAAGACTTGGTTTAGAGATACTTATATCCTTTCCCTTGAAGACGGAACCCTTACACTCGCTGTTCCGAGTGTTTTTGTACGAGACTGGGTTCAAGATAAGTTTCAGGCACTCATTCTTAAGACACTCCGCGAACTAACTCCCTACGTACGTAGTATTGAATATGCGGTAGTACAACGAAATGAGCGAAAGAGTGAGGGGTCTAAGAAGCAAACAGTGAATGCGTCCCTCCCACTTGAGGAATACTATATAAATAAGAGCGATAATCTCAACCCGAAGTATATATTTGAGACCTTTGTTGTGGGCCCTTTTAATGAACTTGCACACGCTGCTGCGAAAACTGTCGTTGCTAAGCCTGGTATTGCATATAATCCACTTTTTATTTATGGAAAGACAGGGCATGGGAAGACGCATTTAATACAAGCAATTGGTAACCAGTTGAAGCGACAGGGGAAAAAGGTTTTTTATGTCACGAGTGAGCGTTTCACGGTTGATTACATGAACTCACTCCAGAGCGGTACCGCAAATAGTTTTAAAGATAAGTATCGTCAGTACGATATTCTTATCATGGACGACGTACAATTCCTCACTAATAAAGAGAAGACCCAGGAGGAACTCTTCCATCTCTTTAATGCGATGCATGACAACAACAAGCAGATTGTTTTTTCAAGTGATGTGCACCCTGCACTCATGTCAAACATGGAGGATCGCCTCCGCTCACGTTTTTCTCAAGGAATGATTGTTGATATTCCTCCTCCAGACTCTGAATCACGGTGCGCTATTTTGAAAGCAAAGGCAGCTCAAAACACCATCACACTTACAGATGAGGTTGTAAGCCATCTTTCAACCATTATTGAGGGGAATATCCGTGAACTTGAGGGTGCACTTAATACCATTCTTTGCCAATCACAACTCCTTGGACGTTCTCTTTCACTTGATGAGGTGAAGGTACTTATAAAAAATAGTACACGACCACGTAAATCCTTGGCTGTTTCTGATGTTGTTGATAAAGTCGCTCGATATTTTGATATAGATCCTGCAAGTATCTATGAGAAGACACGTCGAAAAGAGGTAGTGAAGCCACGACAACTTATAATGTACATTCTTCGTGAGGACTTCCAAGTCTCATATCCTGCAATTGGTCAAAAACTTGGTGGGCGCGACCATACAACAGTTATTCACTCATGTGAAAAAATTAAACGTGAGCTACTTAGTGACACAGAATTAGAAGAGGAGGTTTCCCAAATACGCATACTGTTGAAGTAGTGGGGATTACTCTTCTTTTGTTTGTGTATTAGTTCTTTATAACAAATACATAACGTTGATGATTGTGTGAATATCATTACTGAAATATCTATAGAGTATATTTATTTCTTTTCACCCACACGTTATGCATTACATACAGAGAATAATCCACAACATTACACTCATATGTGTGTAAAAAATATCTATATACCATAAGCTTTTTTACACCTATACACACATTCACACCGTTAATAGTAAGTAGAAAATAGTTTTAAAAAAATTACTTATACAGTTATGCATATAACTTCAGATACACAAGAATTACAGAAGGCACTTGAAGTTACTTCACGTGTAAGTACGAAGCATATAACACTCCCAGTACTTCAATGTGTACTCCTTTCAGTTACAAAAAACTCTCTTACAGTAAAAGCTACAAATCTTGAGATTAGTATTGAGACCACTATACTAGTCACTACTAAAGATGAAGGGGCTATTGCTGTACCAGCACACATACTCCTTCAGACAATAAATTTAATTACACAAAAAACAGTAACGCTCTACATTGAAAATGATGCATTAATCATTAAAACTAATACATCTAAAACAGAAATAAAAAGTATTCCATCTGAAGATTTTCCAACAATTCTAAAAATAACCAACGCCCCTAAAACAATCAAAAGTTCACTCTTTGCACTTGGGATTAAAACAACAGCTTTTACTGCGTCTCAATCATCAATTAAACCTGAATTAGGAAGTGTGTATATATTTCAAAAAAGGGAGAATTCACTCACTTTTGTAGCCACAGACTCATTTCGATTAATGGAGAAGACAGTTCCACAACAAGGTTTAATTCTTAATGAATCAATTCTTATCCCATATAAGAATGCCCTTGAACTTGCACGTGTTGCTGAGCAATACACAGGTGATATAACGTTATTTACCACTGAAAACCAATGTGCACTTGAGGTGGGAAATATTTATATTACTTCTAGACTTGTGAGTGGAACTTTCCCTGATTATGAACAGATCATTCCGAAGGAGTATGTATCACACGTCACGACACTTACTAATGATTTTGCACATGCACTTAAGAAAACAAATATATTTTTAAATAAATTTATGCAAATGTCATTTATTGTGAGTGATAAAAGCATAACCCTTGCGTCACAAAGTAATGAGTTTGGGGCAACAACTGAATCAATACACGCAACAACAGAAGGTGATGATATAACTTTAAACTTCAATCAACGATATGTTGCTGATGTTATACCTCATATAACAGACGACAGTATGAAAGTTCATTTTGCAGGTATTGGGAGACCAATAGTTATCGAAAATCTACATGATCGAACTTTGAGGTACTTAGTGATGCCGATGAATAAGTAA
>CAZCWH010000019.1:0-7291 GCA_964502345.1 uncultured Candidatus Saccharibacteria bacterium
GATTGTGGAAGACACGTAAAGTGCTTGGTAACCCAAAGCAATATTGTCAGTTCCACCCACTCCAGAGGTAGTTGAAGCATAGGAGAAGGCCATATTACCAATCGCAATATTACGCAAAGCTCGAGTGGTTTGTGTTGATGTCGGTCCTCCATTTATAAAGATGTTTGCGTCAGTCGTTGAGGTACCGAAGTTTAGGCGACCACGAGTATCGAGTGTGAGTACTGATGAGCCGGTTGATGACGCGAACTGGAAGAGGTTCGTCTGGCCCGAGCCTGTGAGCGCAAGTGTTGCTGATGGGGTTGTGGTGCCGATGCCCATGGTGCCACCGAAGTACGCGTTCCCGGTCGTCGTTGCTCCGCCCGAGATGGTGAGACCAGTTGCACCAGTTCCTCCACCGATGGTTGAAGACGCTGAGACCACGATTCCCTTCGTCGTTGATGGGCGGAGTGCATCGGTTGCGGTTGTAAGTATCCAGTTAGAGACTCCATCTGCTCCACTACCCGCCTGATCAGTATCACAAATGAAGCGTCCATTTGACCAGGTCACCTTGTTTGATGAACCAGTACAGCTCGTAAGTCCTGCGCCGTAGAAGTTTGAGGTTGAAGCGTTTGTCGCAAAAAGGTGGGTTGACGTCGCATTCGCAAGTACTGTATTTCCCGAAACCGTGAGTGCAGTACTTGATGCATAACCAAGTGTGGAAGAACCAGTAACGACAAGACCCGAGAGGCCAGTCATGATGCTATTTGCAACATCCCAACCACTTGAGTCTATGGTGAGTGCATCACCGCCATCTCCTATCGTAAGCGCACCTGTGGTCGTAAGGGTACCGCTGATGCTGTTGGAACTAATGGTGCCACCTGAGAGCGTGAGTGCATCGGTAACATATCCGTCACCAATCGTAGTTGAGGCAGCGACAACTCCACTACTGCTCGTAGTAAGGACACCAGCGGTCTGTCCGAGAATAGTGAGTGTAGTGAGGTATGCACGCTGTGCAGTGAGCCCAGTCGTTGAGGCGTTCGTGGTGGATGCAAAAGTGAAATATCCGTTCGTGAAGTTTGCGTTTGTACCAGAGACACCTGTTGATGATGCATACCCGAGATACGTTTGTCCCGAAACCGTGAGTGCAGTACTTGATGCGTATGCAAGGGTTGAAGAAGCGGTGACCCTGATACCTGCAAAAGTGGCTCCCCCCGTGAACGTTGGTGACGCACTGAAGACGAGTGACCCTGTTCCTGTCTCATCAGAGAGTGAGTCGATGAGGTACTGTGACACTCCGGTTGTCGTGAGGAGATTATCTGCTCCGGTGAAGAGAGCGCGACTTGCGGTGAGTGAAGTCACCTTGAGGTTCGTCGTTGTTGCAGTGCCTGCAATGGTGAGACCAGTTGCGCCAGTTCCTCCACCGATGGTTGATGAGGCAAAGATACCGACACCGACTGTTGTACTTGGTGAGAGACGTGAACCGTTATAGAGCCAGTGAGAGACGCCGTCACCGAGTGCACTTAGTGTCCCGTTTGTAAGTGAAAGTCCAGAACCGGTGATATCGGTGATGTAGTCACTACCAACCCCGAGAGTTCCTGTACGGAAGGTCGTTGATGTTGCGTTCGTGATTGTGGCATTAGTGGCCGTGAGATTCGCTGTGGCGATCGTTCCTGTCGCAGTGATATTTGCTGCATACATATCACCATTTACCGTAAAGAGCCGAGATGGTGTGGTAGTACCCACACCAACAAAACCCCCATCAATCACGGTAAATACTTCAGACGCTCCATCAAAGATATTGAAGATGTCACCGGTACCGTTTTGCGTAATAGTGAGCAGTGTCAAGGGTGAAGATGAAGCAATGGTTGAAGGTGCATCGGTACGGACAAACTGGCTTGAAGTAAGGCCATCAAGCCGGTCTGCCTCAAATGCTGCGGGGACGGTTCCGAGTATCTTTCGTGGTGACATTTCACCATCCCACACTGGGGTTGTTGTGGTAGATCCTATCTCAACTCCGAGGTAGAGTGTCTGATTAAAATCGACAGAAGTAAGTGGGCTCGTTGAGCCAAGCATGACACTGAAGAGACCGTTCGTTACCTGCACACGATTCGTCGTAGTGAGAGATTCAGTCCACACCGCACTTGTTGTTGCAATCGTAGGTGTCGTGAGGAGCCAAAAGCGCATGTTGTACGTACCATCAGCAACAGCGATGTTTGAAGAATTGGTGAGCTTACCCTGGTAGTTGATCTGTGCATTTGGCGCAGCGTTGGTGACGGTCGATGCAAACAGGCTCACCAACGAGATTATGAAAATCGCTATGCTGAGGATTAGGGTATGCGGTTTTAGTGAACGAACATGCATACGAAATTTATCCACCTGATTCAGGGGTTACGGGTACCATAAGAAAACGATACGACTCCCCATCCTTCTCTTTGAAGTGCGGAACGATAATTCCTGTGTCAGGATGGAGCGGATCAACCGATACGGAAACATCGTCCGAGAAAGAATCCCGCACAGCTTCGACGGTTGATGCGGTAAAAACTTCTTCAGGTGCAATCACGATTGACGTATGTGTCGTTGTCCCTACAGTCTCCTCAGCGCTTACACTCCATGTCTCCTGTGACATTTCTGAAGCAGTATCATTCCCCCCAACTACTTTCATCTCTGTCACAATCTCCACTTTTTCACCTCCCGTAATGAACGTGTACACGCTCAGCGCCAATCGTTCGATTGCAGAATATGAAGCAGTGGCAAGTGACGCAGATTGGTTTTTTGGAGTTGTCATGACGTACCCACTCGCCCCAAGAGAAAGCCCTATAACCAAAATGACGAGTGTCTGGGTGAGCGCAATCATGTGGTGGGAGTTGACCCGCTCTTTTCGTGCAGCCTCCAACTTCACCCTACTTGCCTTAAGCTCTTCTTTTCGCGCAAGACGAATTGCCTCACTTCGCTCTGACTTCACCTTCGTCTTGTTTTCAACAAAGTCCTTGACGGACGCCTCTGTCACGAACCACTGGTGCCCAACCTTCGTTCCCTCAACTTGACCTTCCCTTGCGAGCTTCGAAATGTAGTCTCCTGTGTATCCAAAATTCTTTCCTGCACGAGATGCAGGAATGTAATCTATACCCGAAAGTGACAAAGTTTCTGACATGAACGAAATAACAAAATGTATAGATATTCTATAGTTTTTTTGCCCATGATTATATGAAAGTTATACACACTTAAAAATGTAAAAAGTTCTGTGAATTTTTTTATAACCGAGTGGATCATTGCTATCAAAAAATACTCTCTCGGTGGGGCACGCAAAAAAGTTCTTCGAGTCACAGGTGGCTCAGGTTGTAATGCTCTCTCACGGAAGAAACCTAGCATTCGCTTTGTCTTTCAGAACTATATTACAAACTAGTAAAGCAGGTACATAAAAAATCCTCGATCTCTCGTTACATAAACCCATGATTTCAATAGGTTGTTCAGAAAATAACATACAGAAGATACAAAAAATGACCGTGCTCTAGCCAGGTCTTTTACAAAAATATGTTTATAAATAATGATATCTCGGGTATACGAGATAACAGTATCTTAGAATATTTCCATCAATACCTTCTCTATATCGAAGCCAAATGATGACTCTGATATTCCCACATTCCCTGTTTTTTCATCGGAGATAATTGCCCAAGTTCGACTAACTCCTGTGCTTGCGAGTATCAATGCAAGAAAGGCTATGAGAAATAGCACCATGAACCATGAACTTCTTTGTTTTTGTTTAGGTACAATGGCACTTTCGAGTACTGGGACTTCCACAAAGGCAGGCTCCGTTTGTTCCTCATCCTCTGAAAGGAGGTCGAGCTTCTCTGTAAAGCTTTTAGGCTGTGTATCGATCACCACCTCATCTGTAATTGCTGTATTTTCTTCAGGTTCAACGTCTATCTTTGAGAGAGTTGCTTTAGCTACCTTCGCTTTCTTCATAATTCGAGGCTGCAATAGTACCGTTCCATCATCAATTACTTCTTCACTGACGTCTATGACAGATAGTTTCCCCGACATGAGGATCTTTTTCCCTGCATTTTCAAGTACATAGGGTGCAGAATCCTCTTTTTCAACTTTTCTTACTGGTGCCTTTCGTACTTCCTCTTCAATTTCAAGCTTACGAACTGTCGGTATCAATTCACTTGAATCATCTTCGTAGCGAACATTGGTAATCCTAGTCGCTTTCCCTTCATCGCTTTGTACGCGAAGCTGTATGTGCTCTTCTATGGCCTTATGAGCCTGCTCACGAGCTTTTACGCGTGACATGCGCTTCTTCTCAACCTGATGAACTCCAAGACCAGAAACGTCCACATACCAGGTTCTCCCAACGAGATGGGAGGCGATCTTCCCTCCACGACAAAGTTGTCCAACGTAATCCGCAGTGTAGCCGAGATCACGAGCAGCCTTGGAGGCTTTTACAAAAGTCTTACCGTCAAGAACAAGTGTTTCCATTGACTATAGTATACAGCCGAGATTTAAAAATGCATATCAAAACACGAGTGGATATCCATCTCGACCAAACGAAATAGCTTTATAAATCTAGGAAATCTGCTTCTTAAAAAGTTCTAGAAGTAGTACTGGGTTTGCTGCACCACGTGTCGCCTTCATGCCCTGTCCCACCAAAAACTGTAGAGCAGATTCCTTGCCTGCTTTGTAGTCAGCAACCACTGTTGGGTTACTCTGAATCACCTCGATGATGACAGCTATGAGTGACTCCTCAGAGTTATCCTGGAGTAAGCCCCGCTCTGTTGCCAAAGCTTCAGGATCCTTACCCTCAAAGATAACTTCAAAAAGCATATCTTTAGCCACACGAGACGTAATCTTCTTCCCAACAATCATCTTGATGAGAGAAACATACTCCGTTGCATGTCCATTCATAAGTTCCGCGGTATCGCTAACAAGAGAAAGAATGTCCGAAATAAGATAATTTGCAATTATAGCTGGGAGTCCATCCGTACCTACAACTTGCTTAATTGAATCTGCGAAGAATCCCGCTACATGAGCATCCGAAATAATTATTTCAATTTGTTCTCTCGTTAATCCGAGATTTACATATTCTTCCCTTATTTGTTGCGGTAGTTTAGGTAAATTCTCTTTCAGACGAGATAAGGAGAATTCAGGCACCAAAGTTAAATCAAGCTTTGGTAGGTCAGGATCAGGAAAATATCGATAATCATTTGCTGACTCCTTTAAACGCTGTGAGTAGGTTCTTCCCTTTACTTCATCCCAACCACGAGTCTCTTGTATGACCTTCTCCCCTCTATCTAAGAGTTCAGCCTGACGCTTAATTTCATACTCGACTGCAGCCTCAACCGACTTAAACGAGTTCAAGTTTTTGACCTCCACTTTTGTACCAAACGTATCAGTCTTACTAATTGAAATATTTGCCTCAACGCGCATTTCTCCTTGCTCCATGTTTGCACCAGAGACACCGAGAGTTCGAAGGAGTAATTGCAACTCTCGTGCAAAATTACCCGCTGACTTTGCATCATGAATAACTGGTTCTGTGACCAGTTCCATAAGTGGTACTCCGGCTCTGTTGTAATCAACAAGACTTCCTTCCCCTTGATCATGGAGAGATCGCGCAGTATCTTCTTCCAGGTGTACACGAGTTATTGCTACCCCGTTTAATTCGCCTCCCTTAACGAGTGGATAGAGGTACTGACTTATCTGGTATCCCTTTGGGATGTCAGGATAAAAATAATTTTTTCTATCGAATTCAGTATAGGATGCAATTTCTGCTCCAATTGCAGATCCGACCATAAGCACATGACGAACTGCCTCCTTGTTGATGACCGGTAGCGTCCCCGGATGTGCGAGACACACAGGGCAGATGTGTGTATTCGGCTCTCCATGATGTGGATCGTTCGCAGAATTACAAAACATTTTTGTTTTTGTTTTGAGTTCTGCGTGAACCTCTATTCCAATTGTTGGTTTGTACGTTTCCATAAGGTGTTAATACTAGCGTTTTGAGTAGATTTCAACAAGTTATAAACACACGATTCTCATTTATGTCAATAGTTGTATATACCCTCTCCAATGTGTGGCTTATATAAAAGATAAAACCTCTTTTTTGATTTTCATATGAGTACCAACCAAAGAGTTACTTGGAGAGAGCTCACGTGTTTTTTAGCTCTTTTCTTCCTTATTTCGGAGGAACAATACGAGCTCGTCACGTAGTTTTTTAAGTGATTCCCCTGTTTCAGCAGAGACGGTGTGTACGATTTTTCCTGTTTTTTCCATTTCTCTCTGTGCCTCTGCTGCTATTTCAGGTGTGACGAGGTCACTTTTGGTCAAGATAATCCACTCCTCTTTTTGTAGAAGTTCAACATCAAATTTTTTCAGTTCAGTATGAATGATGTCATATGCATCTTTCACATTCTCATTTTCAAGTGAGATTAAATGAAGAATCATTTTCGTACGAGCGATGTGGCGGAGGAATTTGTGTCCAAGTCCCTTACCATCTGAAGCACCTTCAATGAGTCCCGGGATATCGGCAAGTACAAAACCGTAGAGGTCTCCTAAGTGGGGTTCGAGTGTGGTAAATGGGTACGCCCCCACCTTTGCGTTTGTGTTAGTGAGCGCATTAAGAAGTGTGGACTTACCTGCATTTGGAAATCCCACAAAACCGATATCGACAATGAGCGATAGTTCAATCTTGAATCGTGCCTCTTCCCCCGCTTTTCCTGGAGTAGATTGCTCTGGGGAACGGTTTGTTGAGGACTTGAAGTACTCATTTCCGAGGCCTCCGTGCCCTCCCCGTAGGATCTTATGCGTCTCGCCTTCATAGCTAAAGACATATTCTCGGTCATGGTCCAGATCGGTAACAGTAGCCCCTACAGGAACATTGATATAGAGGTCTTCACCATCCTTTCCGTGACGACTACTTCTTGCGCCACTATCCCCATTCTCTGCCGTAAATTCCTTAGAACCCGTATATTTACTGAGCAGGCTCAAATCCCTGACAGCGCGCATATATACGTCGCCACCTCGCCCTCCATTTCCTCCTGCAGGCCCCCCAAGTGGTTCACGAATCTCACGTCGCCACCTGACGACACCTGGGCCTCCATTTCCTGCTTTTGCAGATATTTCTAATTCGTCGACAAACATAGTTGTTATTCCACTTTATCGATTACCTCTTCTGGCTACGGACGTACCAAGAGGCAATAAGAAGAATGATGACTGATGCTACACTGATACCGCCTAAAAGTACATAGTTGTGTGAAAAGAACGCCTCTCCGAAATATGCAAACGCGAATGAAAACCACGAGACTCCAATGAGTGTTGC
>CAZCWH010000019.1:7301-13144 GCA_964502345.1 uncultured Candidatus Saccharibacteria bacterium
AGGGTATATTCGAGTATGCCAACCGTACTTATAAAACCGAGTGCGTAGCTCAGTACGTCAACAGGGATCATCATGCGCATCATAACGATAAGAAAAAAGTGAGTTTGCTTTGGAAGTGTAGACTCGTACCGCTCAAGCGTCTCCAATGCAATATATTTTGAAAGTAAGGGTCGTCCGCCATACCGTGCGATTAAAAATGCGACGATGGCACCAAGTGTCCAACCGATGATACTCGCCAGTGCGGTAACGGTGGGACCCAAAATGGGGGCAACGAGGGGGACAAGCGGAAGCGTCATAAGTGGAGCAATGACGGTCGATAGAAACATGAGTCCAGTAAACAAGAGTACCCCCACCCCACGGTGGGATTCAATGTAGTGCGTAATTGCCTCTAAGGGCAGATGCATGACCGATGCGACAACACTCAGAATCCCTACAACCAAAAGCAGGATTGATAGAGCTACGTAGTGTGTTGTACGCATATCAATAACGACTGAGTGCACTTTCGAACTAATCTATCTTATTTGCAATTGAACTCACGATACTCACGAGAACTGAACCAAGAAGCGCTACCCAGAAGTTTGATACCGCAAACCCATCAACAAATGATGCCACGAATAAGAAGATGAATGCATTGATAACAAAAATGAAGAGTCCAAGTGTCACAATAGTGATAGGGAGTGTCAAAATGACCAAAATTGGACGTACTACAGCATTAAGAATACCCAGGATAAGTGCTGCAATAAGCGCAGGATAGACCCCTGCTACATCAATGCCAGGAACGAAGGTTGCCACAAGTATGATGGCAAACGTTGTAACAATTGTTCTGATAATGAATTTCATATAGGTGTAATAGTACGTTAAATTTTTAGACTGTCGAGCGATTCCGTAAAACCAGAAAGCCCCCTGACCACACAGTCAGGGGGCTTTCTGTATAGGGAGTTCACCTTTTACAAAACGATTTTCCAGTCCCCACCCTGAATGAGGGGTTCAGCCTTCTTGAATTTCATTTCGCGTGTCTCTGTACCATTTGTTATCTTTACCACATCATTGCGGCCAACCTTCTCCTCACGTCGTATCGGCTCACGCGCACCGGTACTCCTATCATCACTTGCTTCACGTGAGCCTCCTGCGAGCTGTGCATGGGCTTGCGCCTTACGGAGTGCTTCCTCCTCCTTTTCAACAGCCTCAACACGAACTGTTGGGATAAGCTCGGCAACACGATTAAGTGCGGCTTCCTCCATTTCCTTGAAGAGTCGAATTGCCTCTTTTCGATACTCAATGAGTGGGTCTTGCTGGCCATACGCACGTAGACTTACGCTTGAACGTGTGTGCTGCATCACCTCAAGGTGTTCAACCCAGAGAATGTCACTTACCTGAAGCATGAGTCTGCGCGCAATTTCATACCACTTCTCATCTCCAAGTTCTGCCCTTCGTGCATCAATTGCAGACTGAACCTCGGGTGCATGTGCAACCACCTCCCCAAGGAGTCGCTCTACGTCCTCAGTTGACCCGAGGAGAAGGATATTTCGTCTATCATAGATTATCTGGCGTTGCTGATTGAGGACATTGTCATACGCGAGCACGTGCTTACGCGCATCAAAATGGAATCCCTCAATCTTTTTCTGAGCGGACTCGAGGGAGCGAGTTATCATGCCATTTTCAATAGGTTGATCTTCAGGTATGCCAAAACGACCCATCATATTCTTTACGATATCGCTTGCAAAGACCCGCATGAGCGAATCTTCCATAGACACAAAAAATTGAGTCTCTCCGAGATCTCCTTGGCGTCCTGCACGACCACGAAGCTGGTTATCGATACGACGAGCCTCATGGCGCTCTGTACCTAAGACAAAGAGACCGCCGAGTTCACGAACAGCATCAGCCTCTTCTTTCGTCGCGTGGATACCTCCCAGCTTAATGTCGACACCACGTCCTGCCATGTTGGTTGCAAGTGTTACCGCCCCCCGCTTTCCGGCGTCAGCAATAATTTCTCCCTCACGTTCATGGTTTTTTGCATTAAGCATTTGATGCGGTATGCCTGCACGCACGAGTTCCATCCCCAAGAGTTCATTCTTATCTATCGATGCTGTACCGATGAGAATTGGTTGACCCTTAGCATGTACTTCCTTTACCTTTTGAATCATAGCCTGAATCTTTCCACGCTCTGTTTGGAAGATGAGATCGTTTCGGTCGATACGACGAACAGGTAAATGTGTCGGTACAGGGATGACATCAAGTTTATATACGGAATAAAACTCCTCTTGCGACGTAAGCGCTGTTCCGGTCATACCCGCAAGCTTTTTGTACATGCGGAAATAGTTCTGGAAAGTAATCGATGCGTACGTGCGTGATTCCTTCTGTATCGTCACGCCTTCCTTTGCCTCAATAGCTTGATGGAGCCCATCAGACCACCGACGTCCTGGCTGTAGTCGCCCCGTAAACTCATCAACAATAACCACCTCGTTATCCTTTACGACATACTCTTTATCGCGTGAGTAGAGTGCCTTAGCGCGCACTGCAGTCTCGAGATGGTGTACGTACTTGATTCCACGGTCAGTGTATATATTTCCAATACCAAGTATTTTCTCAGCGGCTTCGACACCCTCATCAGTTAGTGTTGCGCTCTTTAGTTTTTCATCAACCACGTAGTGTTTCTCCACCTCAAGTTGATTAGCGATACGAGCAAAAATACCATACAGATCTTCTGAGTCCTGTGCGGGAGCAGAAATAATAAGCGGCGTACGTGCCTCATCAATGAGTATCGAGTCAACCTCGTCGATAATTGCAAAATTATGGGTACGCTGACGGAGATTCTTTGCGTCAAACTCAATGTTATCCCTGAGGTAATCAAACCCATATTCATTGTTCGTCCCATACGTAATATCTGCGCTGTACGCTTCAGGTCGAGAACATGGACGCAAGAATTCATACACCACTTTATACGTCCCTTCAGTATCGCGTTCTTCATCTTTATTTTGATGGTCAGGATCGTAACGATACGATTCACTTTGATTGATGATACCTACGGTGAGACCGAGTTTTGCGTACACTTGTCCCATCCATACTGCATCACGCCTAGCAAGATAATCATTTACCGTCACGACATGCACACCCTCTCCGGTAAGTGCATTGAGGTACGCAGGAAGCGTACCAACGAGTGTCTTTCCTTCTCCTGTACGCATCTCGGTTATTTTTCCGTGATGCAAAATAATTCCACCGATGAGTTGCTCATCGTAGTGACGTTGCCCGAGCGTACGCACACTCGCTTCACGCACAAGTGCAAATGCTTCTGGTAACACATCTTCAAGAGTCTTGCCCTCCTGAAGCAAACCTTTAAGCGCCTCAGTTCGCGCACGAAGCGCTTCGTCTGAAAGACTATGAATATGCGCCTCGAGCGCATTAATCTTCTCTATTATAGGCCGTATCTCCTTGAGTTCTTTCTCATAGGTCGGACCGAAAAATCTATCTAGAAATGACATTTTTATGTATACAGTAATTCAAAGTTCACCCAGCATACCATGAAAATGCGTGGCTCAAAACAAAAACACTTCCTCGTAGAGAAAGTGTTTTTGTTTTGTGCTAGAAGCAATTTATTGCTTCTTAGCTGCCTTTCGCTTTGCGGTCTTCTTAGCTGCCTTTCGCTTCGCTGGAGCCTTCTTCTTCGCTACTTTCTTTTTTGCTGCCATGTTAGTGAATTTAGTGAATTATTACTCTTTAACAACTCGACCGCATTGTTCTCATCTCAAAGAGCATATAGAGAGAACTTTTGCTTAACTACATTATCAGTGATAAAAAAAATTAGCACAATGAAAAAATAAAAATATGTGTGGATAATTATTTTATGAAAATATTTTATAAAATTTTTTGTAACGAAATATTTTTTATAAATTATTTTTTCTCTCACTCAATCACTTGAGTTCGTTCACTTCCCACTCAATATCAATTTGTATTTTTTCTTTTACGAGTTCTGCAATGTGCGTAGCAAATGAAATTACTTCTCCTGCAGAAATATTTTTCTGATACACAACAAGCACGAGTGCTTGTTTTTCGTAGAGACCAACGTCTCCAACTCGGTATCCTTTTAGATGAAGTATCTTATCTAGCACATACCCGAGAGCTATCTTAAATCTCCCGTCCGGTTCCGCATACGCGGGCAAGCCCGGAAATTCGGTGAGGAGTGCTTCGTATCGTTCTTTAGTTACCCGAGGGTTCTTGAAAAAAGAACCTGCGGTTCCCAATATGGTCCAATCGGGAAACTTCCCTTTGCGAATATGAATAATCGCATTGCGAATTTCCATGAGCGTGGGTCTGGGACTCGAAGCAAAGAATTCTTTAAGGTCCTTGTATGAAAGTTTTAGTTCTCCCACTTTTGGAAACGCGAATGTGACCGATACAATCACATATTTCTTTCCTTGCTGAGTTTTAAAAATAGAATCTCGATATCCAAGTTTGCAGTCACTTTTTTTGAGTTTAAGGATTGCATTGTGCTCCACATCATATACCTCCACATATTCGAGGAAATCTTTTATCTCAACACCATACGCTCCCACATTCTGAATAGGAGTCGCTCCAACAGTACCTGGGATTCCCGAGAGATTTTCAAATCCAGGAATCCCTCTTACGACAAGCTCTTCCACAAATGCATCGAAGGATTCACCCGCATGAGCAGTCACGATAAAAGCATCATCCTCTTCATGAAATGTAATACCACGAAGTGCAATCCGGATAACGAGCCCACGTATGCCAGTTGCGTTAACGAGTACATTCGAACCACCTCCAAGTATCGTGATAGGAAGTGCGGCATTCGTAGCCCACGTAATCACCTCCTTAAGCAGAGGGAGCGTGGTGACCTCAGTGAAATACTCTGCAGTACCCCCAATACCAAGCGTTGTATATGGAGCAAGTGAGACCTGTTCTCGTATGAGGTGAGGCATAGTGATGTACGTACGCTACTGTAGTTCCTCCTACCCTCTTTAGTATAACGAGGATTAAGATTGGTTACGGTTTCTTAACTTCAACTTTTTGTCCTTGTACTTCAACAGTCGGTTCAGTCTTCCCATTATCGCCAGCGAGAATTGTGGCAATGAATTGTTGACCCTGTGCTTCAAATGACGGGATGTCTTTGATGGCCTGTGTGAGAACCTCAACAGCTTCTGTTTTATTACCTGATTCATTGAGTACAAACGCGAGATTGGTACGCACTTGTGGATCAGTTGGATTTTTGACAATACGTGCCTTAAAGATTTCTATGAGCAGGTCGTACTGCTTCGTATTGTATGCTGCCTGGATGACAAGGTCATTATTATTGAGTTGTTCCTTACGTGAATCAGTATTAATGACTTCTGCAATAATGTCTGGTTTTCCAGCATAGAGTGCTCCAATTGCGTAGAATACGGCTGCCTCTCCGTTTTCGGGAGCAAGATCATATGCTTCCTTAAAGAGCCCAAGTGCTGTTTCATACTCTGCACGCTGGAGATGCGCGAGGCCCTGCTCATAAATGATTTGCTGCTTCATTGGGGAAAGCGAGCGAGCGACTTTGAGCTCTTCTACGGCCTTATCGGTCTGCCCTGTCATTCGGTAGAAAGAACTGATAAAGACATGGACACGAGCGTCACCCGGCTTTTCTTCAATCTGTTCAAGAAGCTCCTCTTCAATGCGAGTGTTCACCTTCTGCTTTAATTCCTCACTCGAGCTTGGTGCCTGCATAACACTTTGTGCCTGTCGGGTGAACTGTTCGCGAATCTCTTGATCAGCAAACGAGCCCCTCGCAAGTGCTTGTTCAAATTCTTTAAGTGCCGCCTCGGGTGTTTTCGATGCAAAAGCATTTATGATATCTTTCGCAG
>CAZCWH010000020.1:0-13023 GCA_964502345.1 uncultured Candidatus Saccharibacteria bacterium
TCTCGTATACCTTTTCACGTGCCTTCTCGACAGTGTCACCATATGCGGTGACATGAAGGACTATTCCATACTTCCCCGCCCAATAGTATTGGTCATCTATTTTTGAAACCTCTTCAAAATGAATATGAAGTCTGTCTTCATCGGTAAGTGTTGGTGAAAAAGTAATTAGTCGTTTGGCCAGATCAGGGTCGCCTTTTGATGCATCTGGTTCATATGGAAATGGTGACGCTACTAAGGAGACTGCGATTCCGAACCCTTTCTGATACTTTAGATCGTAAGCCTTCTTACTACCAACTGCTTTAAGAAATTCAGCCCAAGGTGAGATATGTAATGCGGACTGAATTTCTGTTGAGGGACAACCAAAACGTGGAGTTGCTTCAAGTGGCCATGCTCCAGATTCATTGATTATAAAATTAATATCAAAATCTCCACGAAAATCCACCTTCCGTAAATGTTCCCTAAATCTACCCAATGTTCTGTTAAATAATGGTACTTCGTCCTCGGTATACCACAGTACTGTTCCCATTTCAGGAGTAAGTGGACCAACATCCCCCTCATTGAGTCTTTTGTATTCGTGGTTAATTTCGATTGGTCCAACCCAATCGTCTCCATTAAAGTATCTTGCAACTCCAACTTCGATACCATGCACATACTTTTGCAAAAATACCGGTGAAATACCTCGTCGTTTATATCGCTCGAGTACTCTAATGACATCACTCCCAGTCTTAGAATAACCGACATAGTTAAGGAAGCTCAAGTGTGAACTTTGTTTCACCACCCAACAATCTGGATGTTCGACTACGAAGTCGATTGCTTGCTGTGCAGTTTCAAAACTATGGAGCGGTAATGATGGGATATCATACGAACTGAGTACTTCTTGAAAATGTTTTCTATCTAGCTCAAAAAGATCTGCTAGCTTGCTACTTCCAACCACGGTATAACCCGCTGCTCGAAGCGATTCCTGCTCATCTCCAAAAATCACATCATCGAAGAGTATAAGCCCATCTTTACCAACCCATTCCAATTCACTTTTCCAATCGTTAGTCTTCTCAACGATTCCTGAATAGCAGTTCTTCCAATCAGTCTTATGTATATACAGTTTGACCTCACAGTCTTCAGAGATCAGTCTCTGAAGTAAAGCAGATCCAGTAAGTTCACTTGAGATAAAGAGAATGCGCATGTATTAGGTAATACCAACATTAAAATTCAAGAACATAATACAAAGCGATGTTATGCAATAAAAAATAAACCAATGATTGGCAGGATAAGCCACCAAAAGAAACGATCGTGAGGCGCAAAGAGAGATTGAATTGGAGAACCAGGAGTGATGATGTCGGTGACGGGGAGTGCATGATAGCTGTAGGCCATAATGAGGATTGTGGCAAACACAGCAAGGGCAACCTTTTTCCAAAGATCGGTAAAGGCAGGTTCATGATACCCAGTCGGCATGAGACGCCCAAAAAGGAAGGTTCCAATAACGGTGAAGATAATAAACAGAATTATCATCACTATGGCATTACCCTTATCGTCGCCTGAATTTTGAAATGAATTAAAGTATGGAAATTTGAGCGCGACGAGAAGTGCGAGATACAAGGCTAGTATGAGATTAGTAACCGCTTGTACTCCGCGTACCATTCCAAAAATAAGAAGAGCGACGAATACGGTCACCATGAAGAGTGACTCCTTAAGGATGCCAATAAATGCAACGATATCCATCGCTCTATAGTATATCGCTTATGAGTTGATTCCGAGCGCTGTAGTACACAGTGTTAGAGCACGTTTTGCCATCAAATTATTAAGTCGTTATAGGGTCAGGTCTTTAACTTTACAGGGTCAGGTTCGCTAAACCGTCAAGTCACTAATTCGCTACGCTCATAAGTGCTTCCTGGCCGAGCTCGATTGTATTTGTTGATGGTACAACAAATACATATCTCCGCTTCTTGTAATTAAAAAACTGTCCGCAGGGACAGTTTTTCTTAACATTACAAGCCCTCCTTCTGTAGCTCCTCTACAAGTTTACGTGCATTTCGGGATAACTTCTTTGGTATATCAATAGCAATTTTTACTAGGAAATCACCACGACCTGAATCACCAGGGACTCCCTTCTCACGGATGCGAAGCATTTCACCATGCTTCACTCCTTCAGGAATTTTAATCTTCACCGTACCATCAAGTGTTTCGACACCATAGGTACTTCCAAGAAGTGCATCTGAAAGCTTAACTGGCAACACCATTAACAGATTTTTTCCCTCGCGGATAATTGAAGCATGCTGAGCGACATGTACTTTGATATAGAGATCACCTGGCACTCCTCCTTGCACAGCCTCTCCACGGCCAGTCATGCGGATCATCTCACCGTGTTCTATACCTGCTGGAACATTGATATCTATCGTGTCCTCAGTCTTTCGAACTCCCCTGCCAAGACAATCAGGACACTTCTCTTTAGGCATTTTTCCTATGCCACCACACGCTGCGCACTCTCGAACTGTAGTGAAGTTTCCAAGAATACTCTGTCTTGTTTCTCGAATCTTCCCATTTCCATTACACGTACTACAGGTTGTCATGTCAGTACCTTTTCGTGCACCGGTACCTGTACATGTTGCACAGGTATTATTCTTCATGAGCTTGAGTGTTCGCTTTGTCCCAAAAATTGATTCTTTGAATGCGAGTTCAATATCAACTGAGATATCATTTCCGCGTGACTGTCGCTTTCCACCTCGCGCGCCCCCGCCAAACATGTCACCAAAGCCTTCGAAGATATCATTGAGATCAAAGTCTACATTTTGCCCTTGGAAACCACCTTGAAATCCACCCCAGTTGAATCCCCCGTTCTGGTACGCACCTCCTGGGTTACCACTGTACGAGCGACCGTATGCATCATATTCAGCTCGCTTCTTATCATCACTGAGGACTGAGTACGCCTCACTAATTTCTTTGAATTTAGCCTCATCCCCTGTTTTTTTGTCAGGATGGTACTTACCAGCAAGCTTACGAAAAGCCTTTTTCACCTCGTCTTTTGACGCAGTCTTTGAAATGCCGAGAATAGTATAGTAATCCTTCATGTAAGTCGGAAATAAGCCGTATAATCACTTAATTTGAGAGCAGGGGTAGGTACAGACCTTGTATCGTTTAGGTAATATAGCACATCCATTTAAAGACGCACTTATTTGACAAAACTAGTTCCCTGTTTTTTGGTTATCATCATCACTGACCTCTGCATCTCGTACATTTTCTGTCCCTTCACTTTGTTTTGCTTCGCTCGCACCTGCGTCGCTTGGAGCAGCATTCTGTTGCATTGCGCTTCCAATTTTTTGCATTTCAGTACTTAGTTTTTCAGTTGCAGCTTTTATTGCATCAGCATCATCCTTATCCTTTACGTCACGAAGTGCCTTAATTGCATCCTCGACACCTGTCTTAATCTCAGCCGGAACTTTATCCTTGAATTCTGTCAAAGACTTTTCTGCAGTGTAAATCATTTGATCAGCAACATTGCGTGACTCAATGAGTGACTTCTTTTTCTCGTCTTCACTTGCATGAGCCTCTGCATCACTCTTCATTCGCTCAATGTCTTCTGGTGTAAGCCCTGAAGTCGCTTCGATTCGGATGGTTTGCTCCTTATTGGTTGACTTGTCCTTTGCAGTTACCTTCAGAACACCATTACTATCGACATCAAAGATAACCTCAACCTGTGGCATACCGCGAGGAGCTGGTGGGATTCCATCAAGAATGAAACGTCCAAGCGACTTATTGTCAGCAGCAAGTGTTCGTTCACCTTGTGTAATATGAATTTCAACCGATGTTTGGTTGTCAGCTGCCGTTGAAAATACCTGTTCTTTCTTTGTTGGGATGTGTGTGTTTTTATCAATCAATTTTGTTGCAACACCACCCATTGTTTCAATACCGAGTGATAGTGGGATTACGTCTACAAGCGTAATGTCATGAATGTCACCCTGGAAAATACCAGCCTGAATAGCGGCACCAAGCGCAACAACCTCATCTGGGTTCACTGATTTGTTTGGCTCCTTTCCAAATAGTTCTCGAACTGCTTGCACAATTGCAGGCATACGTGTTTGACCACCGACGAGAATAATTTCATCAATCTCCTCCTTTTTGAATGGCGATGCTTCAAGTGCTCGCTTCGTTATTTCAATTGATTTATCGACAAACTCATGAGCAATTTCTTCAAGCTTTACACGAGTTAACTTAATATCGAGGTGAAGTGGTCCGTCTGAACCCTGTGAGATAAAAGGAATATTGATATTTGATTCAGCAGTTGAAGAAAGTTCATGCTTTGCCTTTTCAGCAGCCTCATCGAGGCGCTGGAGTGCGAGCGGATCTTTTCCAAGATCAACAGCACTTGTCTTCTTAAACTCCTCGATGAGATATCGGACAATTTTTTGGTCAATGTCGCGTCCTCCCATGTGTGCATCTCCATCGGTTGATTGTACTTCGACAACATCATCTCCAACTTCAAGGACAGTGACGTCAAATGTACCTCCACCAAAATCGTACACAACAATCTTCTCATCCTTCTTTTTGTTGAATCCATACGCAAGCGCTGCGGCAGTCGGCTCATTGATGATTCGCTTTACATCAAGCCCGGCAATTTTTCCTGCATCTTGTGTTGCTTTACGTTGTGCATCATTAAAGTATGCAGGCACCGTAATGACTGCTTCAGTGATTTTTTCACCGAGTTTAGCTTCTGCATCAGCCTTGAGTTTTGAAAGTATCATTGCAGACACTTCCTCTGGGCGATAGTCTTTCTCACCCATGTGCACAATAACGCCCCCATCAGTTCCCTTCTTCACCTCATACGGAACAATCCCCTTGTCGCTTTGAACTGCAGGCTCGTCAAAATTATGACCCATGAAGCGCTTAATACCGTAGATGGTATTGGTCGGGTTTGTTACTGCCTGACGTTTAGCAATTTGACCAACGAGTCGCTCTTTTGTTTTCGATATAGCAACGATAGAAGGTGTTGTTCGATTTCCTTCAGCATTTTCAATTATCGTTGGTTCACCTCCATCAATGATGGCCATTGCTGAGTTTGTGGTGCCGAGGTCAATTCCAAGAATTTTTGACATACGTTGTAATTTAAGAATTAAGTATTAATGCTTTTCTACACCGACGGTAACTTTTGCTGGTCTTAATACGACATCATTCCTCTTATACCCTTTTTGTAAAACTGAAATTACCTTATCAATCTGTGCTGCATCTGTGACTGGAATATTCGATATAGCTTCATGCTCGTGTGGACTAAAGTGCTTCCCTTCCGATTCTATTTCTACAATTCCGTTTGTTCGTAAGAAGTTTGTGAAAAGTGAATATATTCCTTGTATTCCTGTTTTCCAATTGGGGTCAAGTCGTTCGAGGGCTTCAGTATCACCGAGTGCTGTCTCAAAACTATCGAGAAGAGGAAGTAAATCGATGAGTATGCGCTCTGTAACTCGCTCGTTATTTCGAAGTGACTGTTCCTCGAGTCTACGTTTACTATTGAGGAAGTCAGCTTTAGTCCTTTGTAAGTCCTCGAGAAGTTTTACTCGTTCCTCTTCAGACTTTTTTAATTTTGTTTTAAGTGACTTGAGCTTATCGTCGACTTTTCCTTCTATCTCCTCAATTTCAGACTCCGCGATGTCACTTCCTTCTTGCGACACCTCATCTATATCAAACTGAATATCATCTTTTTCATCCATAGTTTGTGCATTATACAGATGGTTTTTCTCTCTGTCAAAAATGGCTCATTGTAGGTTTGGAAAGTGCGGAAATAAGGTTTTTTAGTAAATCCAGCTATCTCATTCTTAGTAAGACTTTTAGATTCAAACAAGCGTTTGGGTGTGTTGGTCCGAGTCACTAAGTATTTTAGAAGCAATGCCTTAAAATACTAAGTGCTCGCGACCCGTAGAACAGTATAGTGATACTGTTCTACCGCTGATTCATCGTCCTGGGAACGGACGACTCATATCGCTCCGCCCGTCCAAGCGTTAATTCAAGAAAAAACCGCCCTGAGGCGGTGTTTTCGTATTAACGCTTGGACCATTGTGGGCGGCGTCGTGCTTTCTTGAGTCCGAATTTCTTTCGTTCAACTGCTCGTGGGTCACGCTTGAGGAAGCCTCCTCGCTTGAGTGGTACACGTCGATCAGCCTTTTCCTTCACGAGTGCGCGTGCAATACCAAGTCGAATTGCTTCAGCTTGTGATGAGAGTCCTCCCCCATACACTTTTGCTGAAATTTCGTATGTTTCAATACCTGCATCTTTAGTCTCGAGAACTGAAAGTACATTTTTTTGAAGTGCAAGTGCAGAGAAGTATTCTGCAATCGGCTTTTCGTTCACAATGATACGTGCCTCCTTTGATGGAGTAATACGAACACGAGCAGAAGCTGTCTTTCTGCGTCCAATTCCTTCAATGTATAGTTTTTCTGCCATATAAATAATTATTCAGTTACAACGAGATTTTTCATGCGACCTTTGTGCAATTTATTCTTTGGAATCATTCCAGAGATGACGCGTCGTACCACCTCACTGTATCCACGGCGTCCCGCGAGATGACCAAGTGTCTCAACCTTTCGACCGCCTGGGTACCCTGAGTAGTTTTGGAATTCAGTCTCGGCCTTTTTCTCAGAAATATCGAGCTTTGATGCGTTGGTGATCTTTACAGTCACAGCTGTTACGAGATGCTTTTCAGCATTAGTCGTGTTCTTCCCGAGGAGTACAGATGCAGCCTCAGTCGCTATACGGCCAAGTCGCTTTCCTTTTGCATCAATAATATATTCTTTATTTTCCATATGTATGTCTATACAAATTCTATGACTGCCTCATAACGTCCAGCTGCAGTCTCACCCATACGAGTGATACGTGTGTAACCACCCTCACGTGTACTGTACCCCTTTGCAATTTCTTCAAAAAGCTTCTTGATTACCTTTGCTTGAGGTTCACCGAGCTTGGTCGCTGCCTTTCGACGTGCCTCTACAGTACCTTCTTTTCCGTAGGTAACAAGTCGCTCAACGTATGGTCGAAGTTCTTTTGCCTTCGCCTCTGTTGTCTGAATCTTCTTGTGTTCAATAAGTGAAATAGCAAGACCACGCAAGAGAGCTGTTCGCCCTTTGCGATCTCGATTCAATCTTCGGTTTCCGTTATGGTGTTGCATATTGTTGTAACTAATCCTTGAGTCCAGTATTCATCTTAGTGAGCATCTCCTCGATTTCGACAAGCCCCTTAGGCCCGATTCCGTCAAGAGCGAGAATATCATCTTTTTTCTTTCGAACAAGTCCACCCACAGTTCGGATATTTGCATTCTCAAGAGCTCCAAGTGTACGAGAAGATAGATCGAGTGTTTCAATACGTGTCTTGAGTACATCTGAATCGAGTTCAGTGTCCTCGACTTTCTCCTCAGGTGAAGCTACCGACGCTGTTTCAACAGCTGGTCGTGGTTCAGAATCCTGGAAACCAATAATTGACTTAAGCTGATGCACCATAATTTCAATTGAATTCTCGAGTGCCTCACGTGGTGAAAGCGTACCATCTGTCTCAATGAACACACGAAGACGATTGTAGTCTGTTCGGTCACCAACACGCATATTTTCAACTTCGTAGTTTACGCGTCGAATTGGTGTGAACACTGCATCGAGTGCGATTGTACCAATGTCCACCTTCTCCTTTTGGTGTACTTCACGAGGTACGTACCCAAGTCCGTGTTCAATAGTGAGCTCCATATTGAGCTTTGTACCCTTTGCAGTCACCTCAGTGATTTTTTGATCTGGGTTGAGAATTTCGACTTGGCTTGGTGCTTCAATGTTGCGTGCAGTCACGACGCCAACCTCGTTTGCCTTGAGGGTTACTACAATTTTCTCATCTGAGTGCATGAGAATACGTACCTTCTTGAGATTAAGAAGGATAGTGATCACATCATCCTTAACTCCGTCAATTGCAGAAAATTCGTGCTGAACTCCATCAATCTTGACCTGCGTAATAGCAGCACCAGGAAGTGACGAAAGAATAATTCGTCGTAGTGAATTACCAAGGGTGTGTCCGTATCCTGGGTATAGCCCATCTACCTCATACACTCCTTGGAACTCTTCTTCAGAGATGACGCGAGGCTTCGATGGTAATGCAACACTTTTTTCTAGCATGGTACGTAAGTTATTTATTAATATTATCGACTGTAATATTCGAGAACTTGCTGAGGGTCGAAAAGAGTTTCAGTAGGTTGATATGTTGGTTCCGACTTCTTCTCACCTGACATGCTCTTAACATCAAATGATAGCCAGTGTGGAACTCCCGCCTGTACATGGTCATCCGCAAAGGTGGTAAAAAGTCCAGAAGCCTTACTTCCTTCTCGTACAGCTATCTTGTCTCCAAGTGCAGTTCTGTATGAAGGAATAGTCAACTTCTTCCCGTTAACAGTAATGTGTCCATGAGAAACCATTTGTCTTGCGAGACGACGTGTCTTTGCGAGGCCAAGTCGGTAAACGGTATTGTCGAGACGAGATTCAAGGCGAGTAATGAGGAACTCAATTGGCTGTCGACTTTTAAGAAGTGCCTCATCAATATATCGACGAAGTTGCTTCTCAGTAATGCCGTAACTGAATCGCATCTTTTGCTTTTCTATAAGCTGGCGCTTGAAATCAGACATCATTCCAGGACGTCGTGTCTTGTTCTTTGCTGTGCGAGCTTCTGAAAGCGCAAACTTTTGAGTTTGTGTCTTTTCAAAGATTGGTGCCCCAAGGCGCTTCGCAATTTTATATTTTGGACCTATGATCATAAAAAATTTCTAAGCTTATTATATGCGTCGCTCCTTAGGTGGACGTGGGCCGTTGTGTGGAACTGGTGTCTCGTCGGAAATCTTAATAATGGCAATCCCCTTTGATGAGAATCCACGAAGCGCAGATTCACGACCGGCTCCAACACCCTTAATAACAACATTTGCATCCTTCATACCCATTTGCTGTGCCTTTTCTCCAATTATTTCGCCAACTTTTGCTGCTGCGAAAGGAGTACTCTTTCGTGAACCCTTGAATCCGAGTGCACCACTTGAAGCACCAATGAGTGTATTACCCTTCGTGTCACAAAGTGTGAGTATAGTGTTATTGAAGGTGGCAAGTACATTAAGAGTACCTGAAGCTACCTTTTTCTTTGGAATACGAGAAAGTGCGCGTGAAGAACTATTCACGTCTGACCCTCCTCCCTTCTTAATTATTCGTTTCTTACCCATAGGAAAATAATGAAGTTATCAGCAAACTGTTATGTTTTTTCTAGCTTACGACGTCCTGAAGCCATGGTCTTACGTACACCCTTAAGTGTTCGCGCATTTGTCTTTGTTCGTTGTCCACGAGCAGGAAGACGTTTTGCATGACGTGTACCACGATATGCCTGAATATCCTTAAGACGCTTGATGTTTCCACTTACTTCGCGCTTAAGCTCACCT
Source organism: uncultured Candidatus Saccharibacteria bacterium (assembly GCA_964502345.1). Taxonomy (GTDB): domain Bacteria; phylum Patescibacteriota; class Minisyncoccia; order Phycocordibacterales; family UBA918; genus Damh-18. The sequence continues at coordinate 9,422 of CAZCWH010000020.1, forward strand.
TCGATAGTAAATGACTCAACCTTCTCTCGTATAGCATTCTCCTCCTCTGTTTTAAGATCTGGCACTTTCTTATCAACAGGAATATTAAGTTCTGCAAGAATTGACTGAGCACGTGAAAGACCGATACCAAATACCGCAGTAAGTGCGTATTCGAGTCTCTTTGTGTCTGGAATTGTGATACCTGAAATTCTCATATTAACCTTGTCGTTGCTTATTACGTGGCTTCTTCTTGTTAATCACATAAATGCGACCGCGTCGGCGCACGATTTTGTCATCCGGACTAATTTTCTTAACTGACGATCTTACTTTCATAGTATTTAAAGGCGTTTAGTTATTCTTCCCTTTCCTCCGTATGGCTCAGGGACGATCGCAACCCTATCTCCCACAAGCACTCTGATCTTGAACTTTCGCATTTTTCCAGCCAGGTATGCGATAACAGGTTTTTCTTCACCATCAATCAAAACGCGAAAAAGCGCATTCGCAAGCGCCTCCTCGACTGTTCCGTAGACGAGATTTTCTTTGTCTGATTTTTCTTGCATCAAACGACCGTGAGTGTAACAAAGTTTACTAAATGAGTCAAGCTTTCTGGGCTTAGATACTGTGTACAGACTATTCTGTGCCTGTTTTCTTTATATCGTAATCGCTAGTATACACCAAAAACAGATGGATTGCTTGGAATTGCTAGTTTTGTGGGGTTTCTGGTACTACCGTTGTGACTTCAATGTTCTTAACATCATCTGGGAATGATTGCTTCCAAAAAGGCTTAACTTTCGCCTCAAATTTGGTAATAGCGGGATACTTATTGACTATTGCAGGAAGTGCAGTCTTTGAAAGCGTCGCGATGTCAGCCTTTAGCTTCTCAGCATCAAACGTCCAGATAAGTCGTGTATCTCCGCGAAGGTTAAACTCAATGCTTGTATTCTGTGAGATGTCGCTTGAAGTGGTTGTTGGAGACACATACGAGAACTTGAGCGTCTGTGGATTTGGAAGCTCTACTGGGCTTTTTTCGAATCCTTTAACCGTACTCCGAGCCAAGTAATCTGCAAACTCAGCCTCCTTGAATATAGGAACTTGGAGTTTAGCCTCTTCCTTAATTGTCGCCATGCCGTTACCATATTCTGTCGCGGGAAGTGAAACAAAGTGAAATGTGACCGCACTGTCATAGAGAACAAATCCAGCTGGTCGCTCCTTCTCAAGACGTGTGAGAAGTGCATCACGAAGTTCAAGTTGTAATGCCTGCTCAGTGGTTTTAAACTCAGCTTCGTCCATTACGAACTTCATACCTTCATACCCACCAGTGAAATCGATAATTGACTCGGCATAGATTTTCTCGTACTGCTCTGAGCCTGCAAGTCCTGGGAGAAGAAATCGAGTTGGTTTAATGTTGTATTGCTCACCTGTTCCGTCAGCAAATACCTCTGCAGCTACCTCTCCTGGAACAATGGCTCCCTTGGCATCCTTTGTGCTCCCAGGAACCTCAACAGATTCATTAATTCTAAATACGAGTCCTTCAGGGGTAGCAAATCGAGTGTTTTTAATAAGTCGCTGAGGTGCAGTACTGTACGTGTTATATATTGTTATCTTACCAGTTGCGCGTTCAGAGACTTTTTCCTCTCCCTTTGCGGTTACTTGCCTTTCCCCACTTGCTTCAAGCGTGAGTAACTCATAACTAAGCTCATCGACTTGTGGATCTGTCTTTGCGGTAAAGGTCGCTTGTACTGTTACATCCTTATACTTAGGGTACACAATCACTTCTGCGCCACCCATGAGTGTATTGATAAAGAATCCAACAACGAGGATAACAAGGACTATGGTTATTGAGATAAACACCCGTTTTCTCTTTTCAGAATTACCATCAAGAATATCAATGGTAGAGACATCAGGATCGCGTGGCATGTCCTCAGGGACTTGCACACGCGGTCGACGCGCAGAAATATCCTGTCGAGGTGTCCCGGTCACATCAATGCGGGTCTGTACTTTCTTTGCACCAGCGGGTCGGATATCTTGGAGATTCCATTTTTGAGACATAGATAAAGTATATACTTATTAAGTAAGGTCTATCTCCCCGCAACTGTGTAATTTGTGGAAAAATCGAGCTTGTATTGCGAGACGCTTATCGGCATTTTCATCTTCAACGATGTGATCGAGTACCTCATCTTTGATGTGCAGTACATCAGACTCCTGTCCTGTAACTTGACCAAGCATTTTGAGAATTCGCCCTAGGACGAAGTGCTCAACTGAAGGTTCGGCTGAAACTATGATTGTTTTAGGTATATTTCTTCGTGCGTGCACTGTTTCAAAAAGCTTAACAAGCTCGACATCATACATCTTTGCATGTGTATCGATTACGTCACGACTTTCATTACTGAGCTTTTCTTCAGAATACGTTCGAAGCATTGTTGCTATGTATTCTGGAGTTTGATCTGTGTTTCCAGTAATTTCACGGATAAGTGTATTACTTCCATACAGTACGGAATGGGTTTCGAGCAGTACCCCATGTTCAATAATCCCTATTTCAGTTGATTCGCCTGTCACATTAATAAGGGTTAGGTCTGATGTCTTTGGAAATAGGTCACGGAATACACAATACGACACGAGCATTGCTGAATGTGCCTGGATCTCGGTATTGGTGAGTATTTTATCTCGGACCTCTTCGACTGCAGCGATAATATCTTTCAGTATGAACCCAGTCACGTGCGAAAGGGAAAGAGTCTTCCCTGTTAGATCAAGGGGATCCTGAACGCTGTACCCATTTACGCGGACATCAACTGTTGCACGTTCAACTACTTGAAAATCAGCAGAGAAGGCCAAACTTGGATCATCTATGTCCTTCTCTAGCCCAGTCTCTGCACTCGACTCAAGGTCTGTGATGAGCTCAGTACCAACTTTAAAATCAGTCTCTCCTTCATAGGAAACGTTGCGTGAGATTGTGTGTGCCCAAGGTGAGGAACAAACTAGGAAAATTTTGCTAATTTTAGCCCTACTATTGTGTGCGCTCAGCGCTGCGAGTCCATCACGAGAGAGTAATAGGCTTGCTGAGAAAAGGGTCTCTCGCATCTGGCGCATGCGTTCTCCTGGCATGGTATTTGTTTTCCCAATGCGCATATTCATGCGATGCGAAAATATGACTCGCGGGATGGGCTTTGCTTTATCTGACTCAACAATTGCAATACCAACGCTACCAGAACTAATATCAATAATGATACCGTATTGAGGGCGCTTAGATGCACTTCCAAAACCAAACATTAATACAGTATACCTTGAGCGAGGTTGCGTGTATTGAATAATCTACAGTTTTAAACTTTGTTGCGGTAGTCACAAAATTCATTATGAAAAGAATTTTGCGACAGACTCTTAAATTATTGTCGCTACGCTCTGTAATTTAAGGTCATCTACAGTTTGATATTGAGTTGCTGTAGTCACAAAATTCATTATGAAAAGAATTTTGCCACAGGCTCCTAAATCGTCGTAGAAATTTTAGTCTTCGAGGACAGCTTTGATGCGACGTACACCTTGTGATGATGCTTCCTCTTTCACTATTTTGAAGTGACCACGTATTACTCCTGTATTTTCAACATGCGGACCACCACAGAGCTCACGCG
>CAZCWH010000021.1:0-9090 GCA_964502345.1 uncultured Candidatus Saccharibacteria bacterium
GTCTGAGATGGTCCATCACCATTTAGTGGATTCCCTGTTGCGGTGAGAGTGTATGTTGTCGTAATACTAGGCGAAACTTGCATTGAACCACTAAGCGCAACATTACTCTGGTTGATTGTTACTTGTGTTGCATTTGTTGTAGTCCAACTAAGTACTGCACTCTGACCCTGATTGATTGAAGTTGGGTTTGCGTTGAGTGTACAGGTTGGTGCGGGTACTAACGGAACGACTGTGATGGTCTTTGTACAGGTCACGGTGCCTCCAGCTCCTGTTGCAGTAAGTGTGTACGTTGTTGTATTGCTTGGAGAAACTTGAGTTGAACCATTAAGTGCGACATTGCTTTGATTAAGCGTAACACTCGTTGCACCCGTGGTTGTCCATGTGATTACAGAACTCTGTCCCTGATTGATTGAAGTTGGGTTTGCGTTGAGTGTACAGGTTGGTGCTGGTGGTGTCGGTGGTATAACGGTGATTGTCTTCGTACAATTTACTGTACCTCCAGCTCCTGTAGCGGTAAGGGTGTATGTCTTCGTTACTGTTGGTGACACGCTCTGTGAACCATTTACGGCAACCCCACCGATACCTTGATCGATTGAAACATTCGTAGCACCAGTTGTTGTCCAACTGAGTGTTGAGCTTTGACCCTGATTGATTGAAGTTGGGTTGGCGTTGAGTGTACAGGTTGGTGCAGGAACTGTTGGTGACTTCTTAAAACTTACTGTTGCAACACATGATACAGACTTACCTGCTGCATTTGTAACAACATAAGTATTTGTTCCTTTACATCCGTACCGTGATGCGCCTGGAACACCGGTGTTAGAACCATTGGTGATATCGCCTACGCCTCCGGCGGTCCATGGTTGCCATGGATTGAAAGTTCCATTTTGTGATGGGTCCTCACAGTTAGTGACAACAGCGCTCATGCTGAAATTGCTTCCATTTGCAGAGCTCCATGCCCATACTCGAGAAAGAAGTGGGTCTACGTTTGTAGCATTGGTGAGCCCATTAAAGGTAAGCGAACAGATTGGATCTGATACTGGTGGTGGTGTGCTCGTGACTGTAACAGTCTTTGCACACGTTACCGTGCCTCCAGCGCCTGTCGCGGTAAGGGTGTAGGTTGTCGTGTTGTTTGGCGAGACAAGCTGTGAGCCGTTCGCAACGACAGCACCGACTCCCTGATTAATTGAAATACTCGTCGCATTCGTAGTTGACCACGAAAGGTTTGAGGTCTGACCCTGAGCAATAGAAGTAGGGTTTGCGTTGAGTGTACAGGTTGGTGCTGGTGTTGGTGGAGGTGTTGTTGAAACTCCTACAACAGTCACTGAACACACGATTGGAGGTGGTGGTGAAAATTGTGTGTTCTCCTTAATGTAGAACTTGATAGGAGTACCACTTATCCATGGAGCATCAGTGCTTCCGCTTGGTGCACCTTGAAAAATTTGTTCATAGGGTTGATCGACAAACACTGCTGGGTTCGACATGTTTTGTGTCGCCCATGTAATCTTTGCAGTACAAAGACCTGAAGCAGGATTGAGTGTACATGGGTTTGGATTTGCAGTAATTGTACATGTCGCACCAGGTGCGCTTGGAGTCACCTTGACTGTCTTAGTACAGGTCACTGATCCTCCAGCTCCTGTAGCGGTAAGGGTGTAGGTTGTTGTTGTATTTGGGTAGAGTGATTGATATCCAGAAGCTGCTACGCTTCCAACACCCTGATCAATTGAAACGCTCGAGGCATTTGTGGTTGACCATGTGAGTGTCGTTGGATCGCCTGAGTAGATGTCAGCTGGGCTCGCAAAAAGAGTACATGTTGGAGCTGGAGCAGCTGCAGGAACGATTGTTACACTTATGGTCGCTTGTACTGCTGCAGTATTGTTCATTACGCGATACGTAATTTGATACGTACAATTCACCTGTGAAATGTCAGCAGGCCATGAGTATGAACCCTGTGCAGTATTTGCATCCCAAGCACCTGAAGTACCACAGGCACCTCCTGAAGAGGTCCATCCTGAGTCCCAACTCGTACCATCAGTTGAGTTCCATGCATAGTTGAGCATGGTTCCGACTGGTACTGTGACACTCGTTTTACCATTAACGGTAAGTGTTGCAGTAGGAACTACGGTTGGCTCTGTGCCACCGCCTCCTCCGCCTCCTTCACCTCCACCACAACATCCACCTCCACCTTCTCCGCCTCCCTCTCCTTCTCCTCCGTCATCAGCCTTCACGAGAAGTGCAGCAACAGAAGGGCCACTAATCTCCGGATTCACGTTTGACATGAGCGGGAGCACTGCAAAGAATGCAACCATCGCGATTAAAAACGCAAAAGCCGCATACTTGAATGCGTCGGTGTGTACGATTTTATTAATTGTGTTCATAAATTATTTTTCTTGCTTCTAAATACTCGCACCTACACCCCTGTACGCGTGAGTATCGAAAGAAAGAAAAGATCTTATGGTGACCGTGCACGTATGCACGGTCACCACGCGATCAAAGAACTACTTCTAGGTGCCTCCTGTCACCTCGTTGAGACGAACGATGAGAGTGTCCTCACGGAACTCTTCCCTTTTCCGTCCATGTTGCGAAGCCACTGGATGGACTCCTTCGTCCACCAGAGCCCCTCATGCGACCCGTTCACGACCTTGCCCGAGGGATAGACCCCCAAGTAGTCGGTGGCGCAAATCAGCATCATGGTATTGTCCGTGAACATCGCCCACGGGAATTGGATCGATGCACCAACCGCATCCAGACCAACCGCATCTACTTCGTAGACCTTGGGTACACCTCGCCCCGTGATTGGGTATGGCACCATCCCGGTGACATCACGGACTCGTACCTTCGTGACGACATTCTTGCCGTTCACGCGGTAGGCCTGTATGTCTCCCGCCCTGACGTTATTCACCTCCCAGACGAAATAGCGGAAGGTACGATCACCAGCGGCCTGAAGGTTGCCCTTCATGTATGCCTGCCAGAGTTCCGGCGAAGCGTACTGCATCCGCCACTGACGCTCGGAATCCGTTGCCGGACTCCGAACGTACCGTGCGAGAAGCAGGTTTCCCTTATCCTCGCGGTAGTTGAGGGCACGGACTTCGAGACAGCCTGCCTGCCCCTGTTCCGCACACGCCGTATGGAGTGCCTGTGTGGACACTCCCGCGACGCCCTCCACACTCGATGTTGCACAGCCTCCGAGGAGGAGTGCCACACCGAGCGTTGCTACGATGCCTTTCAGCATGTCTTTCCTCCGGAAAGTGGAAGTGGTTGCACACACCCTGTTACCTTTGGAATTCCTCCCAAGGGCATGGGGGTGAGCGTGGACGGAGCTGGCGATTGCGGTTCCTGTGCCGGTGCCGGATCTCCTGCTTTCGCAGTGACCGGTGCCGGTGCAGGCTCCGCTTTTGGCAGACCCGACGACGTTTTCTTCGTCGGGGTCGGCACTTTTGCCTTCTCTCGTGGCACCGCTTTTGGCGGCGACGACTTCGGCAACTCCACCGTTGTAGCCGGTAGTTTCGTCGAAGTGTTGCAGGTCAGTTCCACCACCGGATGTGGCGGACAGGTTACTGCGCAGGTACAGGTGCAGTCCGGGCACTTGGTCCTGACCACCGTCGTACTCGACGCCGGTGACCAGACGTATTGCGCCAAGAACATGATTGCCATGCCTGCAAGCAACCCGAGTGCAGCGGCAAGCATTATCCTTGCCCGTGCTCTTCTGTCAGCATATGAATGGGTCACGTAAACCTCCTTTTTCGATTGATCAATCAAAGAGCATACTCATGCGTTATGAGTAGCCTCCACGAAATTGCGGATGACTTTTTATGCAGAAATGGTTGCACCAATGAGTCCATCTATTTTGTAGTTGGCTAGACGCCTTCATAAAAATAGCTGAAAAAGTGCGCTTTTCTGAGCAAAAAGCAAACAACAATCGTATGTGTTTAGGAGCGTGGGAGACCCCATGTCCGTTATATCAAAAACCAAGTCTAAGAGGAACCAATTACCGATATTTTATCGCAAAATCCTTATTTTGTCAAGAGTTCTCGTATTCCCTCCACTATCCCAACTAGAGCGAAATCGGATGTGATTCGAGGAGTGTCGCCTCAACGACAAAACGGTCATCTTTTGAGCCAAATGAGTTACAGGTTGCGAGGGTGAGTTTTGCTACACCACGCTCAATTTCCACCTCTGCATTTGAGGCTTTCGCTTCGTACATACGGTCAACTCGATACACGTACTCAGTATCCGAAGAGCGAAGGCGTATCGTGTCCCCAAAGGCAAGCTTTTGGATGCCGTTAAATGCCTGGAAGTTCTTATTCATGACATTTGGTAGATAGCTTGAGTGCCCAAGAAGAAATATTGTGCCAGTGTTTTCAAAGTCTGCTGAATCAGGATGACGCACCACACCCTTTAGAAGCGCCTCGTCGAGGGCTGCAACAGAACGTGATTCGGGATTGAGGACTACAACTTCTCGATCAAGCGAATCAAAAATAATCGTAAGTGGTAGCGGATCGACGTCTACTGGTACAGGTGTTACCGCAACTGGGGTCGTCGTTGTGCTTGCGATTTCAGTCCGGATTTCTTTCTCATCATTTGTTCCAGGTTTCTCCGGAAGAAAATCTATGACAAAAAGAAATCCATACGTGAGTGAAAGAATTCCCATGAACACAAGAAAAAAGACCACACGCTGTTCGCGCTTGTTTGAGAAAAGTGATGAGTTTTCTAAATAGTCTTCGTGCATAGCGTTCAGTTATCGTTCAACATAATACATCATTTTGATGTTTTGTCAACTATTATTCTCCTCCTACACCGACTAGAATGCCTTACATGAGAAAAAGAGATAGATTGACATCTATTTACTTATATGGTATTATATAAAACACTATGAACGAAACAACTAATTCAAAGACCGCATTCATTAAAGCCCTTGCAATTATTGGCTTTTTTGCGACAGTCGCCCTTGTGGTATGGCTCGTGGTACAGGGTCTTCGTATTGCCCCAGGATCTTTTGCGTCACTCGCGTCTATCGCTGAGAGCGTACAAAATTATGGACGCGTGGATGAACTTTCTATTGCAACTGAGAAAAGTATCGTTGTCTCTGGCGAATCATTCAAGGTGACATGGACTGACTTGAAGCAAAAAGGTACGTACGAATTTACACACGTCTGTACAGAAGGTGTTCGCATCCAAGTACGTGCTGCGGATGGAAATCTTGTTACCGTACCATGTACTGAAGTCCTCTCACTCCCCCACGATGCACACGGACTCTTTATGAGTGTGACGTCAGAACGGCAACGCTTCTCTGATGTACCCTTTACGGTTGCATTCAAAAAGACTGACGGGACTGTCACTGTTCTCAGTGAAGCAAAGGTCACGGTTGTAAATGCGACCATACCACTTGTTGCAACTGAAACTATTGCGACCTCTACACCTACCGTTGCTACTACTACTGTCGCAACAGTGAAGCCAGAGCCCGTAAAGCCAGCGACACAAGTTGCTGCACCAATAGCGGCCGTTAAACCAACAGTGACTCCAACCGTAGTTACTTCGGTACCTCAGTCAAACCCTGCTGGATACACAGATCTTAAGGTGACCTACGTTGGTATTGGTTCTATGGATGGAAATTCATTTTCTCCTGAGTCTAAGTTTGATAGAAGTGAACGTAATGGACTCAAGTTTGAAGTAATGAACATTGGAACAAAGACTTCAGGTTCATGGACCTTCAAGACTACCCTTCCTGGGGATGTCGTATATGAGTCACCTGTTCAGATTCCGCTTAAGCCAAGCGAACGTGTCGTGTTCACACTCGGATTCGATATTGATGATGAAGATGATGACAAGGTAACCGTAAAGAGTACGGTCTACACAACAGGAGACACGAACTCAAAAAATGATTCATTCTCATGGGTTGTCGGCGTAAAGAACTAACTCTAGATTGATTCAAAAGAAAACCACGCACCCAAGGGTGCGTGGTTTTCTTTTGATCCAATAACTCAAAAATTTAGATGTGATTATTTTGAGGAATAACATGAACTAGCTCACTAAGACGATTGGTTAGATGCAGTTCGAGGCAGATGATAAAAGTTAAAGGAGGCGTATATAGACATACGACGACTTTTACTTTTTGAAATCTAACGAAGAAATGCGCTAACCAATCGTCTTAGACGTCGAGGTTTGCCATGTGTGCGTTCGATTGTATGAAGGATTTCCGACTACTCACATCTGTTCCCATCAAAATATCAAATACCTTATCAGCTTCAATAGCGTCCACAATCGTAACGCGCTTCAAGATTCGATGCGCAGGATTCATCGTAGTCTCCCAAAGTTCTTCTGGGTTCATTTCTCCAAGCCCTTTGTAACGCTGAATACGTACTTTCGTACTCTTCTTAGCCTCCACCTCATCTTCAACTTCTTCTTCTATTTCAACTTCCACAGCTCCCTCCTCTTCAAGTACTGATTCATCAATCGGTGCATCGTCTCCGAGTACTTTTCGCTTCTCTTCATCTGTATACGCGTAGAGGACCTCTTTCCCTCGCTGAATTTTATAGAGTGGTGGCTGTGCAATGTACAGGAAGCCTCCATCGATAATTGGTTTAAAGTATCTGAAGAAAAGTGTAAGAAGGAGTGTACGAATGTGTGCACCGTCAACGTCAGCATCTGTTGCAATAATGATTTTATGGTACCGAAGTTTTGAGAGATCAAACACATCTCCAATTGCAGTACCCATGGCCACAACAAGATTCTTCACCTGTTCTGACTCAAGCATTTTGTCGATGCGAGCGCGCTCCACGTTAAGAATCTTTCCTCGAAGTGGCAAGATGGCTTGTGTCCGTCTATCGCGACCCATCTTTGCAGAACCTCCTGCAGAGTCTCCCTCAACGATAAATATTTCAGATTCTGCCGCATCTTTGGTCTGACAGTCAGCGAGTTTTCCAGGGAGTGTCATACCTTCAAGTGCGCCCTTTCGAAGTACTGAGTCCTTCGCAGCCTTAGCAGCCTTACGCGCTTTAACGGCGATTACTACCTTATTGAGGATTGAACGAGCGTCATCAGGCTTCTCTTCAAGGTAGGCACTAAATGCATCTCCAAACACTGACTCAACTGCACCACGAGCTTCAACAGAACCAAGCTTTGCCTTTGTCTGTCCTTCAAACTGAATTTCAGGCATCTTGACTGAAATAACTGCAGTGATTCCTTCAAGCACATCTTCACCAGTAAAAGCTTCATCCTTCTCCTTAATGAAATTATTCTTGCGTGCGTAGTTATTAAGCGTTCGCGTAAGTGCTGTCTTGAAACCTGTCACATGCGTACCATGCTCAGGGTTGTAGATATTATTCGCAAATGCACTGATACGCGGACTAATATCATCCACGTACTGAAGTGCGACCTCAACAGACATCACATTTGCGTCAATGTCTTTCTTCTCGATGTAGAAGATGTTGTTGTGAATCGGCTTCTGGTATTGGTTGTTGAATGCAACAAGCGATTTGAGCCCTCCCTCAAAATAGAAGTGCATGTGTGGCACCTCAATATTAAGATCCGCAAGATACATCTTCCCTTGAATATCGAGTTTATCAGCAACCTTTTCATCGAGCTCGCGCGCGTCAATAATGGTGAGCTTCATGTCTTTGACAAGATACGCCTGTTGGCGAAGATGGCCTACAATACGCTTGTAGTCATATTTGATTTCATGAAAAATAGTTTCATCAGCTAGAAATGTGATGATGGTACCCTGAAGCTTTGATGCGCTCACCTTCTTAACTTTCGCTTTTGGCTTACCAATCTTGTACTCCTGAATGAAATACCCTCCATCACGGTGAACTTCCGCAATCATGTGTTCTGAGAGTGCATTCACGACAGAAGCACCGACACCATGAAGACCTCCAGAGACTTTATACCCCTCTCCTCCGAATTTCCCTCCCGCATGGAGTGTAGTGAGAATTGTTTCAAGTGCAGAAACTTTTGTCTGCTTGTGCATGTCGACAGGAATACCACGTCCGTTATCAACGACGCGAATATAATTCCCCGGAAGGAGTGCTACCTCAACACGATCCGCAAAGCCACCCATCGCCTCGTCGCGTGAGTTGTCAAAAATTTCCCAAATGAGATGGTGGAGCCCATCAGGACCAGTCGTACCAATGTACATACCTGGTCGCTTTCGTACTGGTTCAAGCCCTTCAAGAACCTGAATCGAATCAGCACTGTAGTTTCCTTTTTTTGGTTTTTCTTCTGATTTTGCCACGAAAGTAATTGCTCAAATATATAAAATAAATGAGCTTCTAAGCCCATAAATATGCATTGAGTATAGCATATTTGGTCTCGCTCGTCTCTAGCCTATTTTGGGTATATTACCGCACTTCCCAGCCCTCTTTGGTGACACTCATTGTTACATTTTCCATGAGTGGAGTGACTTCTTCGTCTGTAAGTGTTCGTTCATATGACTGAAACACAAGACGAAACGCATAGGACACACGGCCCTCTTTCTTAAACTCATCAAATTTTGTAATACGAACACAAAGTGGGCCTGCTTCCTTCTGAATACTCGCTTCGACACTCTCAGGAGTGGTATTCTCGGGCACCCAGAGTGCAATATCACGAGTCACAAAGGGATACGCAGAGAAGGGTCTGAACATGCCAAGTGTGTACGAGACGGGCACATACTCTTTTCCATACTCTTCAAGATTTGCTTTTGAGAGATTATCAACCGTTGGCGTTTCCCCCCATGCAGGGACGCGTTCTGACATACGAAGCTCCACGTGCTCTCCTTCTTTGGTGAATACGGTCCCGACCTCAAACAATTTGGGCTTTTGATTTGGATGAAGTACCAATGATGCATTGTGCTTAGAGAGTACGATGGCGTCCTTAAGATTTTCCTCAAGTGACGTACGGAGCGCTGGCTTGGTCTTGTCGAGTGGGTTTGCGAGCATGATGTCGCCCTTCTTTGCAAACGATTGTGTGGAAACCTCAATGTACCCTTCTGCTACAAGTGCATCCTTCATGCGTTCAATGCCATGGTAACGAGCTTGATTAGGAACTCCTTCTATCGGTGGGAGTTCTATGGCAGGGACAGCATCGTACCCAATGATTCGTCCCACTTCCTCTATT
>CAZCWH010000021.1:9100-12527 GCA_964502345.1 uncultured Candidatus Saccharibacteria bacterium
TCGGGAATAGTGAGGTCGGTACGTTCAAACGGGGGTGTCACCGTAATCACTTCCCCTTCAACTGTCGGAGTGAGGTCGAGACGTGTGAGGACATCAACAACCTGCGGAAGTGAAAATGATGAACCCAAAAGACCATTTATATGTCCAAGTGTGACACTCACCGGTACAGATGTGGGACGTGTGGGATAGATATCAACGACTCCTTCAATGTTCCCTCCTGCAATTTCGGTAATGAGCGCAAGGACGTCTCGCATCGCATATCCTACAAGCTCTGGTGAAGGACGATTCTGAAAACGCATACTTGCGTCAGTAAATAACTTGAGTCGCTGAGCACTTCGACGAATATGGGTACCGTCGAAGTTTGCTGCCTCAATCACAATGTCCGTAGTCGCCTCAGTGACCTCAGCCACCTTCCCTCCCTTCACACCTGCAATGCCAATTCCCACACCGGCGTATTGATCAGTAATGAGGAGTGTATTTGAGTCGAGTGTATATTCCTCATTTGAAAGCGTTGTGATCTTCTCTCCTTCTTTTGCATCCCGCACGGTGATTGCATAAGCGCCATCTTTTTCTACGAGCTTACCTGCGTCAAACGCATGGAGTGGTTGACCGATATTGAGCATGACGTAATTCGTCGCATCAACAATATTATTGATGGAACGCTGACCAACTGCTTCAAGGGCTTCCTTGAGCCACACTGGCGAAGGCGCTACTCGTACACCCTCAATAAGGGCCCCTGCATAGCGCATGCATTTCTGAGTGTCCTCAATAGATACGGTGAGGCGATTCGATTTTGAAAACAAAGGAAGGCTCTCACGAAGCGGGTCTTTGGTAAGTGGAACTCCCTGTATCACCGACAATTCCTTCGCTAGTCCTCGATGACAAAGACAGTCCGCTCCTCGACTCGGAAGTACTTTCACATCGATGAGATCTCCATTGGATTCATCAATTTCAAATGAGTGGAATGTGAAAGCATCTTCAACTTTTTCTGTAACAACAGAATCAGAGAAATACTGCCCTAACCATTTTCGAGAGACTTTCATATTTTTTCTGGGGGAAATGCATAATTAAACCGAATGTCACCACCATGAAAGAGGCGCACATCTGGAATACCGTATTTGACCATGAGGAGTCTTTCGAGCCCACCACCCCAGGCAAACCCCTGGACTTTTTTAGGGTCAAGTCCAACGTTCTCAAACACTCCGGGATGCAGCATTCCAGCCCCACACATCTCGAGCCATCTTCCCTCCTTTCCTGGTGCTTCAAACCATACGTCTACTTCAACCCCAGGCTCCACAAAGGGAAAGAAGCTTGGACGAAATCGCACCTTAACTCCTTCGCCCAAGTACTCACGATAAAAACGAGCAAAGGTACCCTTCAGATGTGCGAGTGTTATTTCCCCCACTGGCCCAACCGCAAACCCATCGTATTGAAAAAATTGTGCTTCATGCGTAGCATCGGTCGCTTCATTTCGAAACACCTTTCCGGGATTCACCATACGCATACGTTCACCTCCTTCTTTGGCAAGCTGTTCAAGACACCTAAGTGTTACCGATGTACAGTGCGTGCGAGGTACACGTCGCGGATTCTCGGTAGTCCAAAAAGTGTCCTGCATATCACGCGCAGGATGATCGGCCGCAACGCGCAGTCCATCAAAATTATGGAACTCATCCTCAAGTTCTGGTCCATAGGCAATACCAAAGCCCATAGCTCCAAATATTCGTGCTATGTCACGCACTGCAATACTCATTGGATGTAAGCGACCTGGGTGTTCCTCGGGAGACATAGTAATTAGTATTCCTCTAGAATTATGTGGTAGATAAGAGTTCCATCATACACATAAATTTGGCCATTTGAAACGCGCATTCTGAGTTTTTCCCCAAGGATAAGGGGCTGGATATTTTGCCATCCGCGATCATCCACTTCCGCTACATATATTCCATCATCAAGTGACATGACGATGAGATCGATACTTCCTGGATAGAAATCAAAGTCATGAATCGTTTGAGATTTCCGATCCATTTTAATAACAGGATCACACGCAACGTCTTCTGGCACTGTTTGTACTGGGTGCACAAAGGCTTCAGGTTCTGGGTTTGCCTGAGGCTCAGGAATTTCCTCGAGTTCGATTGCATCTAAGACTGTGGTTGTACTGTATGGTGGAAATTCCTCAGAGCAATAATAGTACGGAACATTTTCTCGTGGACCAATCCACCTAGCATAGATGTCTTCACCGCTTTCAAAGAGTCGAACATTACCCCACTCCTTGGTAGTGGTGGCTTCCGTGTCAGTCGAAGTCGCCGTGGTCGTAGCTGAAAATATTTTTTCAGCAAGTTCAAGCGCTTGCTGACGAACAGTGATTGTCGTGGATGTTGACGTTGTCCCAAAAAGTAAACTGAGGGAAGTGAATTCGGGATTAGGGGTGAATTTACTCGTACTCTTTGTTGTCGTAGCAAGGAGTTCGTTTGTTGAGGATGCACGCACGAGTGGTGTACTTACCACTACCGTCCCCGTGGCACTCTGCCACTTAGACACGACCCGCACCTGCGAGACAATCGGAAGATTAAACGCCTGTGCTTCAGTGACCAGATGCTGTGAGACTGGAAGTTCTTTCACCCACGTATGATGTGCATCCTTCTGTACGTGGACACGGTGTGTCCCAGGCTCTAAATTTTGCGCATAAAAAGCACGTCTAAATACCCGTGTCTCTTTCACTAGTTCTCCATCAATATAAATCTCAGCACCAGTCCGCTCTGCTGCAATGTACATACCTCCGGTTCCAATAAAGTTTGCACGTTCACCGAGATCAAATCGATACCCTGTTGCATAGAGGTATAGAAACGGAAGTGATGCGACAAATATGACGAAAAAAAGACCGAATGTGATTCGTCTCGTACGGCGCGAAAGTGGCTGTACTTGTGGCGTAAGCGGCATACCCGTTATGAGGATAGAGTACCACTTTTTTCCGTTCTGTGCTTTGGAGTAACCCAAAAGCCCATATATCGACCAAACATGAGTCTGGTCTGTGCATCGAGCCCTGGGAGAGCACTAAAAATGACCATCGTGACCGGGATAAGCACCCACTGGAAGGCCATAACGAGGTATAAAAGTCTTGATTTATGCTCGGGACGTTTCGGTATGAGGGTGAGAGAAATGATGGATGAAATCACCAGTCCAAACATCGCAAGGATAAGCAAGTTACGAACGACAATCGGGAGATTGTATGAGAGTACCGTCTCATGGAATACTCTTCCGCCAAGGAATATTGGTGCCCACCCCAAAATAATGAGCATAATTGGGTTGGTGACGAGTGACCAGTACCCTTCTGCTTGTTGCAGTGCAATTTTGATACGCCGCCCGAGTGGAATCGTCGTATTCTTCGAGAAGTGATACAGAATGTATACAAAATTCTCAACACCGTATGTCC
>CAZCWH010000022.1:0-10443 GCA_964502345.1 uncultured Candidatus Saccharibacteria bacterium
TCTCCGTATGAGACAGTCTTCCATAGTGACATTGCTCTTTCAACATCCCCCAATTCAAAACATCGTGGAATTCCGTATCGTTCAGATTCATATGACATTACCTTGTATGCGTCCTTTAACATAACGTGCGCAAGATCTTTGGTTGGTGTCGTTGAGTAAATGACGCCACTAAATCCGTCATGAACAAGTTTTGGAATCCGCCCAATATGATCTGCATGTGCGTGGGTCACACAGAGTACTTCAACACTCTTCGGATCATACGCAAACGCATCGCAGTTTGATTCGAGCGCGAATTTATCACCCTGAAGCAGTCCACAATCAATGAGTATGCGAAGATTTCCTGTCTCAAGAAGGAAGTTGGCTCCAGTTACATTTCCTACTCCGTTATAAAAATTAATGTATGACATACTACGCATCACGAAAATGACTACCAACCCCATATGCTATTACTCCCCCAATAACATCCATCGTGATATCAATGAGTGTATCACTCACAATGTTTGACTCCATACCCCACAGTCCTGCATACATTTCAAAAATTTCCCACAGTAGCCCTAAAATGAGAACGAATGACAGTGTCGCTGTAAATCCAAAATAGCGTATCGGTATTCGCTTCATGTACGAGGCAGTAAGGAGGAAGATGAGACCAAGGCATACCCCACCGAGCATATGAGTGAAGTAGTCATACCACAGGTATCTCCAATACAGGGACAAATGAGTAGCGGTGATGTGCGCAATGCCGAGTATCGTGACACTGCTCAGGGTAAATGTCGTAAGTATTGGCGCACGCATAGATAAGAAATATTACCACAACAGGACCGTCTTGGTGTTTAAAATTTGCACGAAAAAAAACGCACCGAGTGCGCTTCCTTCGTGGAACCACGGGCTTGCATGTCTCCTGAAAAGATTCCAGGTGGGCGCCCTTTCCAAGCACTTGTGAAATCTCATTGCGTTGAGTTCTCATCTGCACTTGTGACTACAGGCAGCCCTTGATATGCAATTAAGCAGAACATGCATTAACCGTGGCTCCACAAACAGTATATCACCAAGACGCGGACCCTTGGGGTCCGCGTCTACTCTGTATCTGTGAACAACTTTCTCTACTCCGTCTTTCCGTCAAAATCAACATCGTACATAATGCGTTCTTGTGCCGTGACGTACTGCATAATTTCTGAATCTTTGAACCAAACCTGTATCTCGCGTTCTGCCTCCTCAGGTGATTCTGAACAATGTATGAGATTTCGTACTGCTCGATTTTCGTATGAAGAGTGGCCGTATGAATCAACCGTGTAATCTCCACGAATCGTTCCAACGTCAGAGGTGGAAGGTTCTGTAGTACCGACAAGCTTCGTCACCACTTTCACAGCTTCGTTCCCTTCAAGAATGACCGCAATGACTGGAGCAGCAGTCATGTACTTTACGATTGTCTCAATAATCGAACGACCATACGCCATAGCATCTTTCTCAATAGGAAGATTATGGCTCTTAAGATCGTCAATGATGCGATTCCCCTTTTTAAGAAACCATTCCTCATCCTTATGATAATGTTCGAGAAGCTGAGCTTCTGTCGGAACAAACATCTTCATCGCGGTGAATTTAAGCCCTGTACGTTCAAATCGCTTCATCACCTCACCAACGAGAGAGCGCTGTACTGTATCAGGCTTTAAAATGACAAATGTTCTCTCCTCATGTGGCTTGCGATTGGTATCCATAATAATTACTATAGGTTATTCAAAATATCCCGTGAGTATACCCTACTACGGCTTAAATTCAAGGGATTGAGTAAAACAGTGTTCGTTACTCAGCAGTAAGAATTAGAGGACCATTCTCTGTAACTGCAATAGTATGCTCAAAATGAGCACAGCGTGAGCCATCCACCGTAAAGACACTGTAGAAATCATGTTCATCATCAAAAACAACTTCCTTTCCTCCAGCATTTACAATTGGCTCAATGGCGTACACATGCCCTACTTCGATGAGCGTTCCTGAGCCTTTCTTTCCATAGTTTGGAATCATGGGATCTTCATGGACAGCATACCCAACCCCATGACCACAGAGCTCCTCAACAATACTAAAACCCTGCGAACGAACGTATTCTGCAATCGCATGACCAATATCACCCGTGTAGTTACCAGCAACAGCCATCTTCACACCAATTTCCCGTGCTTCGCGTGTCACATCGATTAATCTCTGTGATTCTGCATCAATAGTTCCTACTGGTTTCGTAATCGCTGAATCGACAATAAGACCTTTATATCCAATCGACATATCAAGATTGATAATGTCACCCTCTTCGAGCACTTCATCCGCACGTGGCACACCATGTTGGACGACATTATTTACTGATGTGCACAGTGCAGCAGGATATGGTACTGGTGCAAAATCAGGATGATACCCGAGGAGCACTGTTTCAACTCCATATTTCTCTGCAAGCATGATTGCCTGATCATTAATATCCTCGGTAGTGACCCCTGGCTGCGAAAATTCACCAAGCTCGCGCAAAATGCGCGCTAAAATAGCACCACCTTCGCGTAGAATTTCAATTTCCTCTTTTGTTTTTTTGGTTATCATGCTGTTTCAATATCGAGACCCTGAAGAATAGCTGCATGTACCTCATCAATTGAACCTGTTCCGTCTATATCAATCACTTTGGTTTCTGGACGTACTCGATAATAGTCGAGAAGTGGAATAATTTCATCCCGGTACCAGGTGAGGCGGGCCTCGATTGACTCAGGGGTATCGTCAGGACGAGCTCGCTCTTGCATTCGCTTCCGTACGACTTCCTCGGGAGTATCAAGATTAATAATGCTTATATTCCGACGTTCATAAAACTCAAGAGCGGTTTCGAGAACACGCGCTTCATCCATCGTTCGTGGAAGTCCGTCTATGAGCAAGTGGCACTCGGGGTCTACATGGTAGTGGAAGGCGTCCCCCCAAAGCACCACAGAAAGAAATAGTGGTTGAAGGATTCCTGTATTCAAGGTCTTGTGAATTTGTTGCTCAGTGAACCCTTCCTGCTTTTCTGCGAGCGCTCTGAAGCGGCGTCCTGTTTGAATATCGACAACACGTCGACTTGAATCCTGCGACTTAAGAACCTTACTGAGACTTTCAATCTGAGTACCCTTTCCGCTCCCCTGATGTCCTATGAAAATAGCCGTTTTTATGTCCATCCCAAATTATTTAGAGTACTAAGGCGTCGTTTCAAAGATTTCTTGACCATAAATAAACGACGACTCTCAAAGTCTACTTTAGACTGCAAAAAACACAACCTCGGCACTAAATATGGTATTGTATCCTCACCATGCAAAAGAAGCATATCATCACGATTGGCGGATTCCCGGGTAGTGGCAAATCAACGGTGAAACGACTCCTTGCGGAAAAGTTGGGTTATAAATCATTTTCAACCGGAGATTATGTGAGAAAGCTTGCGGTAGAACGAGGTATGACTCTCGAAGCTTTCAACGAACTTGTGGCGACTTCTAAAGATATTGATCTCATGATTGATGCAGAGCTCGAGCGAATTGAGCGCGAAGATGACAATTACATCATTGATTCCCACCTCGCATTCCATTTCGTTCCAAGTGGATTTTCCGTATTTCTCATGTCCTCACTTAAAACCTCAGCGCAACGCATATTCAATGACAAGCTTACTCAAACCCGCATTGAGACTGGGGACACTATGGAAACATACGAGGAAGCGGAGACACGTACTGAGAAACGGATTATGAACCATAAAGATCGGTACATGCGCCATTATGCCGTAGATCCATATATTCCTGAACAATACACCTTTACTATTGATTCTGAGAAATTTGCTCCAGAAAAAATTGTTGAGATGATACTGACTGAATATACTGAATGGCTCGCAGAATAGCGTATTATTAAGCTATGCAGAAAAAACATATCATCACTATTTCTGGAAAGCCGGGGAGCGGGAAATCTTCAACTGCTGACCGAGTGGCTGAAATGCTCAGTTATACACGGTATTCCTCTGGAGATTTTGTGCGTGATATTACTCACAAGAAAAAAATGACTCTTACCGAGTTCAATAATTTGGCAGAAAAAAATCCCGAGATTGATCACCAGATTGATGAAGAGCTCAGAAAGCTCCGTGACAACAACGATATTGTCATCGATTCACGACTTGGATTTTATTGGATTCCTGAGTCATTCAAAGTGTATCTCGATCTAGATCCCGATGTTGCAATTGCCCGTATCTACAAGGACGCAACATTTAATACCAATCGCAGTGACTCCGGCGAGGGTACAAATGCAATGAGCGAGGTGATGGACGAAGTTGAGGATAGGCTCCAAAATGAGCGCCGTCGCTTTAAAAAGCTCTATAACATAAACCCGTACAACGCTGAAAACTTTGATCTTATCATTGACACATCGCGCCACAGCCCACAGACAGTAGCACTCACCGTATACGATACGTACAAAAAATGGCTTGTCTCGCAGAGTTGGAAGCAGGTTATCAGTCGTGTACCACTTGGATACTCATTCAAGAATGAGTATTAAAAAAACACCGGTCCTTTGGACCGGTGTTTTTTTAACTTACATCATTTTAATATTCACGAAGTGAAACCTGCGAATCAACACGTCGAACGAGGTCAACAACCACAGAAACTGCAATGAGAAGCGCGGTACCACCAATAGCGAGTGCGGTCACGCCCGTTACGATCTGCATACCAATTGGAAGCACGGCAATGAATCCAAGGAAGAGCGCGCCAGCAAGTGTAAGACGAGTGATGAGCTTTCCGAGGTACTCAGCGGTATGGTTTCCTGGGCGAATACCGGGGATGAATGCGCCATTTCGCTGAAGATTCTTCGACATAGCATCCGGGTCAAACGTCACTGCAGTGTAGAAGAACGTGAAGAGGAGAACGAGTGTGAAATACACTGCTGCGTAGAGCTCCTGATTTGCGAAAAACGCAGTTACTTTCTCTGCAAGTCCTGCAACACCAGTCACATTAAAGGTCGCGAGTATATTGAGAATCATTTGCGGGAAGAGAATGATTGAAAGTGCAAAGATGATTGGAATTACTCCAGCCTGATTGAGGCGAAGTGGAATATAACTCGAAGTTCCTCCGTATGTCTGGTTACCCCGCACCTTTTTTGCGTACGTAATTGGCACTTGGCGTTCTGCCTGTGTCATCACCACAACGGCGTACACAATTGCGAGTGCTGCAACCGTAAATCCAGCGTACAGCGGAATTTGAGACGCATCGAAACTGAAGAGGAGCTGACTTGCAGTAGCAGGAAGGCTTGCAGCGATACCTGCGAAAATGATAATCGAAACACCGTTTCCAATACCATACTCAGTTACGAGTTCTCCGATCCACATAAGAAGCATCGAACCTGAGACCACAATTACGATATTCGTGATGAACTCAAGTGTCGAAAGACCCGTGAGCACACCTTGATTCTGGAGGAGTGAAAGAAATCCAAACGCCTGAAGAATCGCGAGCGGGAGTGTGAGCTGTCGTGAGTACTGAGTGAACTTGGCACGCCCCGTCTCCCCCTCTTCTGAGTACATCTCCTTAAGTTTTGGAGACATAACCGTCATGAGTTGCATGATAATAGAGGCCGTAATAAAAGGCCCTACTCCAAGCATCACGAGTGAGAGATTTGAGAGTCCTCCTCCTGAAAAGATGTTAAGGAGTCCGAGGAACTGATTGTTCGCAAAGAATTGTTCGAGCACGAGCAAGTCAACACCAGGAATTGGGACCGCAGCGAGAATTCTAAAAAGAATAATCGCTCCAATTACGAAAAGGATCCTATCCCGAATTGCAGGTTCAGTGACGATTATCTTGAGTTTTTGAAGAAAAGTGTCCATTCAATGTGGGTTTATGCTTGGTAAAGCCTATAGTGGAACATTTTACCCTATTTGGAGAGAAGTCGGTACTAGACTACCTTCCCGCCCGCTTTTTCAATTTTCTCCTTAGCAGAGCTAGAAAGTACGCATCCACTCACGGTGAGCTTCTTCGTAAGTTCACCATTTCCGAGGATTTTGAACTTCGGGTTTGAACTTTTCTTTGCACGGAATGCGCCTGAAGAAACAATAGTCTTTGGTGTTACTTCATCTCCATTCTTGAAGAATGTCTCGAGTACTGAGACGTTCACAATTTCTGGAAGCACGCGCTCAGAATTCACTGTTCGTCCACGATTCTTTCCGAATCCGCGAAGCTTTGGAAGCTTCTTGATGAAGTCACGCATTTCCGGTCGAGGTCGTCCTCCAGCTCGTGCTGTCTGACCCTTTCCTCCCTTACCTGATGTTTTACCGCGCTTTCCTCCACGACCGATGCGCTTCTCATCCTTTCGTGTGGTTGCTGGTTTTAATTCGTGTAATTGCATATTAAATATTGTGGTTAGCCTTACGCTTTGAGTTTCTTAAGTGCATCAATTGCAGCCTGTGCGTTATTGAGCTTGTTCTTGCTGCGAGAGAATATCTTTGCAGTAACATCCTTCACACCTGCAAGTTCGAGTACGGTACGTACTGAGCTTCCTGCTACGAGCCCTCGGCCTGGGGCCGGCATAATCATGACCTCACTAGCTGCATACTTTGCAGAAACATCATGTGGGATGTGCTGGTGCTTATTGAGTGGGACGGTAATGTGGTTCTTCTTCGCACTTCGTGCAGCTTTCTCAATAGCAAGCTGTGTATCTCCTGCCTTTCCGATACCGACACCAACCTTTCCTTTCTTGTTACCAATAACCATAGCAACACTGAAACTGAATCGGCGACCTCCAGCCATAACACGCGTAACGCGGCGAATACTGATGATCTTTTGGTCAAATTCTGAACGTACGCGCTCTTCGCGTCGTCCGCCACGGCGTGCGCGACGTGGATTCCTTCGCTTATCCCTATCCGCGGCTCCCGCACCTCCATGACGAGGAGTTTCTGCTTTGACGTTAGCAGATGTGTCCTCACCAGCTGGTGCATCGGCGGTAGTTTCTGCCACTTCCGGGACTACCTCATTTGAGACCTCAGTCTCAATTATAGCTTCCTGCTGTTTTGTTTCTGACATGATCTATAAAATGTTTATTAATAGTACGGCCTAAAACTCAAGTCCTGCCTCTCGTGCTGCGTCTGCAAGGAGCACAATTGTGCCCTGATACTGGAATCCTCCACGATCAAAGACAACTTTTACTATCCCCTTTGCCTTTGCTGCAGTGGCGATTGTTTCTCCAACAGCACTCGCGCGATCGCGTGCTGTCTTTCCCTTTGCAGTTCGTGAATCAGCTGCTGCAAGCGTCTTCCCTGCTTCATCGTCGATGAGCTGTGCATAAATGAAGCGATTGCTTCGAAATACTGCAAGTCGTGGACGCTCAGCTGTTCCGGTGACTTTCGCACGAATACGCGCGTGTCGACGGACTCTGCTTGCTACTTTATGTGATGTTGTACTCATATGCTTTTCTTACGGAGAAAGGGTTATGCGACTCCCTTCTTACCTTGCTTACGAATAATGTATTCACCAGCATATCGAATACCCTTTCCTTTGTATGGTTCAGGCTTCTTCACACCTCGAATATTTGCAGCAAACTGGCCTACTGCATCCTTATCTGCTCCCGAAATGGTGATGTGGCTCTTCTCTACGACGAGCGAAATCCCCTCTGGAGCAAAAATTTCAACTGGGTGCGAGAATCCAACTGAAAGTTTAATCTTGTTACCCTGCGCCTCAGCACGGTATCCAACTCCTTCAATATCGAGCTCCTTTTTGAACCCTTCAGTGACTCCCGTGACCATGTTACGTGCGTGTGCAGCATAGGTCCCCCAGAGCTTCTTTGAGCTATCATTTTCCTTTGTTTTCGCAAAAGTGATAGTGTCGTCAGCAATCGTGACTGAGATGTCGCCCTTAATTTCGCGACTCAGGGTTCCCTTAGGACCCTTTACGGCGAGCACACCATCAGAGAATGTCGCTTCGACACCCTTTGGGATACTGACTGGTTGTTTTCCTAATCGACTCATATTATTAGATGATTATTTTGGTGTGCTTACCAAATGATGAATAATTCTTCACCACCAACGTTCTTTGTTCGAGCCTCCTTACCAGTCATGATACCGAGTGGTGTTGAGAGGATTCGCTCTCCTGTGCCGAACTTCACTGGGAAAATTTCTGCAACTCCAAGATAGAGACGTCGTCCTGGCTTTGATGATCGCTTCACTCCTTGAATGACATGCGCCCCATCCTTACCATATTTGAGCGTAACGTTGAGTGTCTTCTTTACCTTCTTACCATGCTTCTGTACACCGGCTACGTACCCTGCCTCGAGTAGTCTTTCTGCAATCGCATGCTTGAGCTTTGAGTACGGTATTGCTACTTCTGCTTTTCGAACCATGCCAGCATTCTTAAGCTGGATGATGAAATCTCCTACTGGATCGTTTACCATGATGATTTCTTAATACCTGGTATATTTCCCTCATGAGCTGCTTCACGGAAGCAGATACGACAGAGATCAAAGTCACGCATGTACCCGCGCTTTCGTCCACAACGAAAACATCGTCGCACAACACGACTCTTGAATTTTGGCGCTCGAAGCGCGCGCAATAGAACTGATTTTCTTGCCATTGTGCCTAGTTTTTCTTATGAACGCAGTGAATTAGAAACATGTTGGCCGTCGCCACATTGCTCTTCGCAATGCTTTGCGGCGACGAACAAAGTCTATTTCCTGCATTCACCTTAAATCGGAGCTTATAAACTGTAACTTTGGCGAGCTGTTTCACTGCGAATCAGTGACTACACTCTCCGTACGCAACACTCAAAAGTCGCTTTCCGCCTCACTGCCCTTATGGCTGTGTCGGTCGGTGCGTCTGAATTCAAGTGAATCCGCAGTATTTTGGACTGGAATTCCTCGATAAACAACGAGTGCGCGAATATCGCTACGGGGGTGAATATACCAAATTAAGCCGTATAAGTCAATTTATCCTTATCGGCAAGGAGTTCAAACTGGAGCAGCTATTCATCCTACTTCTCTATATTGTAGTCTTCGAGGTGTTCAGTGCGAAGTGGCATTTTGAGCTTATTTTCAATGATATGTGCGAGTTGCAATCGAACTGCCTCCCTACTCACTCCGAATGCTTTCCCTATCTCCGCATGAGTCACGGGCCTGTCTGTATCAATACCAAATCTCATACGAAGCATCATCGCTTGCCGAGGAGGAAGAGCATCAATGCCCCGCGCGGTCAATTCTTTGAGTTCAGTTTTTTCGAATGCTTCTTCGGGCGCATTTCCCGTACTGAGTGTCTCTAATTCTTCACTGTCCGTCATGGCATCAATATCTACATACTCTGGTTTCCAAAATATCTCTTTCTCACCAATAAGCATCTCTGCCTCTTCGGTAGATACTTGAAGGAGGGATGAGACTTCTGCAATCATCCCCTCTCTATCTAGGGGTTCCGTACCCTGGTGCTCAAACTTTTCCATTTTAGAGAATTGTGAGAGTTTATAGGACGGTATGTGAACCAAACCAATGTTTTCTTTGACATGCCGAATAAGCTGAAAATTGATGGAAGCAATGGCGTATGTTTGAAACTGGCTTCTTTCTTCCTCAATTGCATAGCCATCAATGCATTTGTTCATCGTAATGAGCGCCACTTGAAGCATCTCGTCAAAATCAATTGATGGGAAATTTCTATGCCAACCCAATGCACAGAAAGAAGCGAGTCCCATGTTCATCGTAAGGAATTCATTCCGTGCATGTTCATCACCATGCTGTGCTTCAAAAAGCATCTTGGATTGCTCTTCTCGTGTAATTTCAGTTTCGCTTCCATCGGAAAGTTTTTTGAATACAACTCCCCCTGGCAATCGTCTGTACTTCTTTCGATATTGGGCGTAAGCATACGCGTTTGTACTGTGCGTAGAGTCAGTCACCTCATTTTTTTCTATGAGATCATCGGAGGAAAGTGGCGTTGTTACTTCATCCATTGTACTAAGAAGCGCACGCTCAGTATCACTGAGTGCCTCATCTGGGATAATTTTTTCTTCAACGAGTAATTCGATATCGAAGTGATTATCTATCGTAAAAGATAAATCATCTTCGTGTGCCCAAGGGTACACGCCCGCAAGTGACATGAGCATTTTTGCTTGCTCAAACTCTTGAGGGGAATTGACTTCCGCTTTTACAAAGAGACGTCCCGACCCTTCATACGTACCAACCGTTGCTATACGCAAGAGCTCAGCAAGTTTTTCGTGGGCCTTGCCTTCCAACCTCCTGAATAACCCTGCTTCTTGTCCTTCTTTATCAATACCGGGTTCACTTTCAGTCTTTTCTGTATATCCTTCATGCATGCATCCGAGTATATCACGCCTTATATGTGTACAAGCAAAATCCCCGGGAAGTGAAACTTTCCGGGGATTTTGTCTATGTAAGACTACTTAGTCTTTGTCTTTTGAAATGGCAAGCCAAAACTTTAAAACAATAGTATTGGTTTCTGTCAAT
>CAZCWH010000022.1:10453-12192 GCA_964502345.1 uncultured Candidatus Saccharibacteria bacterium
CCAGAAGCTCTGACTATGATCCGGTCTGGCAACTACGCCCTTGATTTCCTCATCAGCAGTTTCAGGGAAAATTGTGTGTTCCTTAATACCAAATGTGTAGTTACCCATTTCATCGATTGATTCGACTGGAAGACCGCGGAAGTCACGTGTTTGAGGAAGTGCGAGGTGAATAACCTTATCGAGGAATGTACGCATTCGCTCGCCACGAAGCGTCACCTGGTATCCGATAATGTCTCCCATACGAGTCTTAAAAGTTGCAATCGCTTTCTTAGCTCCGCGTGGTAGTGCTTTTTGACCAGTTATTTTTGCAAGTCGATCCTGAATGAGCTCTCGCTTGTGTTTATCAGGAATCTTTCCAACACCCGTTGAAACAACGATCTTCACGATGCGTGGAGCCTGCATAGGATTTGTGTACGAAAAAGACTCCTTCAGCGCTTTGTACGCTGTTCCCATTCTCTCTTTCGTTCCGCTGAATGTTGTTGCCATACGATTGTTTTAATAAAATGCTTAAATAATTTTTTACTAGACCTTGTCTCCGCTTGGACGTGCGACACGAACCTTCTTTGCATCCTTTCCTGTTCCTTCAGTGACGTATCCAAGTCGAACCCCCTTCCCATCCTTTCCATGCTTCAGTGCTACATTTGAAACGTGAATTGGCATTGGCCGAACGACTATTTGTCCTTGCTGTCCTCGTCGCTTTGATTTCTCGTGATGAGTCGCTGTGTTAATTCCTTCAACAAGAACCTGATCCTTCTTTGGTATCGCACGAAGTACTGTTCCGCTCTTTCCGCGGTCCTTCCCTGAAATGATGACAACAGTGTCTTTCTTTTTGATCTTCATAATGAAATAGTTACACGCTGTTAGACAACCTCTGGGGCTAGAGAAACAATCTTTTGATATCCGAAGTCTGCAAGCTCGCGAGGAATTGGACCAAAGACACGGTTTGCTTTTGGTTCCTTCTTCTCCTTATCAACGAGTACAACGGCATTATCGTCAAAACTTACATATGAACCATCCTTTCGGCGATATGCTTTCTTCTGTCGTACAACTACACCGTAGACAATATCCTTCTTCTTCACTGACTTTCGGGGTTCAGCTGTTTGAATAGAAAGTACGACCATCTCCCCGAGTTCTGCGTATCGCTTCTTTGAGCCACCGAGCACTTTGAAGACGCGGCCAATCTTGCCTCCAGAGTTGTCAGTTATGTTTAC
The DNA here is from genome assembly GCA_964502345.1 of uncultured Candidatus Saccharibacteria bacterium. Lineage (GTDB taxonomy): Bacteria > Patescibacteriota > Minisyncoccia > Phycocordibacterales > UBA918 > Damh-18. The sequence goes on from CAZCWH010000022.1 coordinate 11,665, forward strand.
AATTGATTTGTCTTGAATCATATAAATTACTTTACGAGCTCAAAATGCTTGTGACGAGAAATCGGCCGTGTCTCGCGGATAGTGACCTTATCACCCTCCTTAGCTGTATTCCCCTTATCGTGGACGAGGAACTTCTTTGTACGACGTTGGTACTTTTTGTACTTTGGATGCATCACATATCGCTCTACAACAACCGTGATGGTGTCTTGCATCTTTGTTGATACCACAACACCAGTAAGCTCTCTTCGCTTAGTGAGCGTTGCTGATGCGTTTTGTGTTGTTACGTTATCTGTTGCCATATATAAATGTGACTATGCGTTAGTACTTTCCTTAGTGTGAACACGACGATTGATTTCAGTGAGTGCCCGCGCAATCTCCTTTCGTGTGTTCTTGCGTGCATTCGTGTCGCGCATACCGCTTCCTGATGAGCTAAACTTGAGACCTCGAAGGGCTTCACGCTTTTCCATAAGGTGCTTCTTAAGATCTACATCATTCATTTTTTGAAGTTCTTCCATAGTCATAATGATT
>CAZCWH010000023.1:0-12173 GCA_964502345.1 uncultured Candidatus Saccharibacteria bacterium
CTCAATTGATAGCAACACTCGAGGTTTCTCGACAATCGAAATCCTTATTGCATTTGCAGTCGGGATTATTTTTCTCTCTGCCGCAATGATGGTTGCCTTCAGTGACCCATCGCTCACTGAGCAGGTTTCCTTCGATAATGGTCAGGCAGCGTCACTTGATACCGTCCTCGATAACTACGGACTCTCGACATCAACAAATAGGATTGGGAGTATTGTTGCGAGCCTCACAAAAAATTGGAGTACCGTACTCACTTCGAACTTTGAAATCATTAACGCAAAGCTTATCTACGCAAACACACCAAAGGTGGTTGATATTTCTCCCTGTATGAAAATTGTAACCAATGACACCTCCTGGACTGCCCCGAATAACCGACCACGCAATATTTTCTTTGGAACTGGCCTCAGTAACATCAATGTTGCACAGGCCTTTGGCCCGGGTGGATGTGACCCAATGCCACCCTTAGATACGTGGGATAGTCCTCGTAAATACCCAAATGGAGTAACGCTCAATTCGGTGAATGCAAATGACCTTGCCGTACTCACAAACGAGGGTGAACGAATAGTGGTGCTCGCCACGACAGCACAAGGTGGAGGAGGTGGTACTGATGCCTTTGAAGATATCTATACCTATAATCTCTCTAATCCATCAAACCCCTCATCAGTACTCGGTGCACTGAATACTGGTAAAGGATTCAATGCAATTGCTTCAGATGGTGAGTACGCCTTCGGTGCACAAAACGCTAGTTTGAATCAATTACAAATTATAAGACTCTTTGATACTTCAAAAAATAGTACTGACCCCGCGTACTATGAACCTCTCCTCGTCTCGGAATCCACCTTGCCTGGAGTCTCAGGGTCATATCCAGAAGGACGTGCCATAGCCTACTACAACGACATGGTGTATATCGGAACCTGGAATAATAATTTTGCAGGAAGTCCTGAGTTTCTTATCTACAACGTCTCAAATCGTTCGAATCCACAATTTAAAGGAAAGATTGATGTGGGTCACAGTGTAAATGGTATTGCGATACAGTGGCCCTATGCATACTTGGCAACCACCAATAATACCGGTGAAATGATGGTGGTGAATATTTCTGATGCAACAAACCCGCAGGTGGTTTCATCATTCAATATTGATACATCGAATGTAAACGTTGATGCAGAGGAAATAGCAGTCCTCGGCAACCGTGTCTATGTCGGAATGGATAGAAATTCAGGAGGAAGAGGCGAACTCGTCATTATCAATGTGACAAACCCCGCCTCCCCGCTTCTCTATAAAAATTTCAACCTTGGTTTAAAAAACAACACAAAAGTTACTGGTATTGCGGCACAGGGCGATTACCTCTTTATGGGAACTGATGTGAGCAATGAAGAATTCCGTGTCATCAATGTGAAAAATCCTGCCAATCCTATTCTCTTGCCATGCTCGCCATACAATTATTCGGCAAAAGTGAGTGCCGTAAAGTATTCGCAGGGTTTTGTGTTTGTGTCGAATCAGGCTAATGATGCATTACGGGTCATATATGATACGCCAGGAAATAGTTGTAACTAAGGATCGAGGGTTTACCCTCGTCGAGGCGATTATCTACGTCGGTCTTTTTGCCATTATGTTCACGGGAATTTTTGTGAGCATCTATCCATTCCTTACCGGTGCGGAACGCCTCACGAGAAATATTGCAACCGAGGGAGAGGTGGCTTTTGCTCTGAGTAAAATTCATTATGCACTTGCACAGGGTATTACTACCCCATCGGATACTATCGCAACTCCCGCTCCGGGTGACACGAGTGACGTGCTCATCATTAAAAATGGAAGTGATGAGACATTTCGTCTAGAACAGAATCCCGCAAATAGTGCGTGCACTCCTCCCCGAATCTGCCCAACTCTCGATTACTCCACCGATGGCGGTACCCCCTTCCCCCTTAATGGCGAGCGCGTCGCAATAGAGGACTTTACCGTTACCCATTACGGCCCCCAGGGTGGTGCGCCACGTTTCCTTGAAATTAATTTCACAGCGAATGGTAGAACCGTGGGACCGATAATCTATTACCTGCATTTTTAGTATGAGCATTTCTCACACAAAACAGCAGGAAGGATTTATCGCACTGATGTCGATACTCATCGTATCCGTTGTGTTACTTGGTGCCACACTCTCCCTTGCGCAGTTTGGGATTGCGAGTAGATATTTTATTCTCGACCTTGAACATAAAACCGTGAGTGAGAAGCTCGCTGAAGCATGCGTTCATATTGCACGCATCAGTGTGTACAACGACCCGACCTATGAAGTGGACAGTAGCGACGATGTTCGCATACCTGTGGGAACAAAGGAATGCTGGATTTATGAAATAGAGCGCAGCGGAAACGTGAGTCGTGTTGAGACACGAGGCGAGAGTGGAAAAGCAGTCACCAATCTTCGTGTGTTTGTCGATAACACTGACGGTGATTTCACCTCATGGGAAGAAATACCGAACCTATTCTAGCTTGTAAATGAGCCGTACTATTAGTATATAAAAAGCCTTGCGAAGGAAATGTGGACAGCGTACTATTTAATTACGATGTAATGCTTTGGATATAGGTTTAGTAATTAAAATAATTCATGAACACATTTAATAAGGCTCCGCAGAGAGGATTCACACTCATTGAAATTCTCATCGTCATCGGAATCATTGCAATTCTTGCCGCAATCGTTCTCGTTGCCGTTAATCCTGCAAAGAACTTCCGTGATGCTGCAAACACGCAACGCTCAGCGAACCTCAACGCCATTATGAATGCAATTGGTCAGTACGTCGTCGATAGTAAGGGTGCATTCCCGCCAGGACTAGATTCTGTTGGTACTACTTTTACAGAAATATCTCAAGATGGCATGGGTAGTAGTGAGTTTCAAGATTTTTGTGAAGCACTTGTCCCAGAGTTTATTGGAGCACTTCCAGTTGACCCAATTGAATCTGCCTACCAGGCAATCACTGAAGATGATTGCAATGAGGACGTGAACACGCATTACGAAGTTAAAGTTGACGATGGGCACATTACCATAGCTGCACCAGAAACTGTGGACGTAACAGATGGGACTCAATCAGCAGATCCAATCACCATCACTCGCTAAACAGTTGTATCAAGGAATTGAAAAAGCCCGTGGCGCGTACGCCACGGGCTTTTGTCTTGTCCACGAACTTGCTCTCTAGCGCAGTCCCATTGCCTGGTTCCAGCGAAGGATGCTGACCCGAGATACCCGCATGCGCGTGATGCGCTTCATGATGAATTCGTGGAACTGCTGTGCTTCCCATTCGTGCTGAAACAGCCGAAGCGACTCGATGATGCGCGTGATACGTCCATGGTTGTGATCTTCGTTGATTATCCAAAAGGGGTTATCAAAGTAGGTCGTCATGCGCTCGTACGATTTGCGCATGTTGTACCGAACCACCGCATCTTTCTGTCCTGCAAGGATTTCAGTAACATCGATAAGCGGCACGCCTTGGCTACCTCTGCTCGGCTCATAGAGCGGGAACAGCCACCGTTCCCAGCCAGTGTCCTCCTGAAGTTCCACAGTGGACTTAATGAGTACCTGACGGAGCATTTCCCCGTGATTGTTCGGGCCCCTTCCTCGCAAGAAATCAAACACTTGTGACATTGCACCCCCCTTTCAGTTGAAGTTTTTTCCGGAGAGCACTATATACGATTTTTATGAAAAACACTATACAAAGAAAAGCCCGCGGCATGCGCCACGGGCTTTGTACGTCCTTGAGCTGGTTTCAGGGCTAGAGCCCCACTGCACGCCTCCAGTACATAATGCTACTCATGGATACCGGCGAACCTTTCACGCATTCCATGATGTGGTCGTAAAACTGCATCGCCTCATCATCCCCAAGCAACATACGTACCGAGTGAATTATGCGTGTGATGCGCAGGTGATTGTGATCGTGCGGGACGAGCCAGTGGAAGTTCTTCAGAAAGAATCGCGTCATGCGTTCGAGCGCTTCGCGCAGATTCCGTTGCATCGTATCGTTCTGACGAACTACAGCCACCTCGTCGTCTGTGATGACCGGTACCCCAGCAACACACATACTCGGCTCGCGAAGCGGAAACAACCACTGGATGTAGTCGTGCTCACTCTCGAGCTCTTTCGTGGTCTTTGCGAGAACCACCCTGAGACTCTGACCTCGCCCGTTGACACCCTTCCCTTCGAGGAACTCAAGCAACTGCGACATGATGATTCCTTTCGCTCGTAAAATTTCCGACCTGAACTATACACAAACTTTCTATAAAACACCACAGAGTATTCACTTTGACAAACATCTCAGCCCTCTATACTATTCGAATTTGGTAAACCTGCTCTTTCTCACTCCTGGGAGGTAACGATGTCATATCGATATACTCTTAAACGGCTTTTGAGCGTGCTGTACCCACATGCACCTGAGTTCGTAACGCAGTTGCGGCGCCAAAGGCGAATCACTGAATACGGACTCCTTTCGGTTGGCCTCAAGTTGCACTGCCTTGACGGTGGTGCGCAATTCGATGAAGTGATCAGTTTGCTCGGCGGGAGGCAACAAATCTTGGAGGTTAATCATTACCGAAGAGATGTCGCAGATTCTATCTGCTTTGTACTTCCCCCAATCGGAAACGCTGAAGCAGCAATACTGCTCCTTGAAGCACTCGAGGTAGCGGGATACAGCAAAATCTTCAACAATCCGAATATCCAAATACAGGTCTGCTCACCCGGACGCCTGTCTTCGGATAATTCGGCATTGCTCACGATGGGTTTCTGCCTTGGTTCAGACATACTCCGCGGTTTCTTCCCCGTCGACCTGGAGACTACTTTTTCTGACCATCAGTTCAGTCCCCGCGGGAGAAGAATTGCTCTCTACGATGCACATGGTCAATTTGACCGGCAGTTCGTATGGTGGGGACGCGGGGCGAGTGGTGAATGGGAACCAAAAGAACTGTTACCATTCACGAACGGGCGTACGGATATTCTGACAGCCACAAGCAAGAGGGATATTCGGAACGTCAACCTCATCGCGACCCTGCTGGCGCATGCAGAACATGGTGGTTTTTGGCAAAAGCTGGGCAATCGCTTCATCCTGGATATGTGGGACATGCTCGATCGACACATGCTCCTCCACCTCGTTGATGCACCATGGATACGCACGCTAAGCCATAAGAGCGCAGATGATTTTCAGTTCGACGATGCACTCACATCATTGATGGCGTACGCCTTCGAAGATGCTGAGCGCGCAAAAAAAAGTAGTGAGACCACGCTCCTTGCCTACCTACGACGGAAACCTGAACAGCAAGTCTCAAGCATTCTCCATGAGATGCAGGCCTTGCTCTCGAGCTACCGTACGGAAATCGAGGATGAATCATCAACCCTATAGGAGCATCCCATGCTGTACGCACATCAGCCCGAATCCCTCCCTGTTGTCATCCCCGAATCAATACCCAACCCCGCAACAGAACCAAATCCAAACCCTGCACCAAAGACGACACCAGCTCCCGTACGAGAGCCGGCCAAGGAGCCAGTCACTGCTCCAGCACACTGACGCAGACCCGGTCCTCGGGCCCTGATTACCTCAATCAGGGCCCTGTTTTTATTTGATATACTCGTACAATAGAATATTTTAAATACACAACTATGCCAGCAAAAATTACAGTCGAAGCCACTATCAATGCACCCATAGAAAAAGTCTGGGACTACTACACGAACCCACTCCATATTACTAAATGGAATAATGCGTCAGAAGATTGGCACACACCTCATGCTGAAACTGACCTCCGCGTCGGTGGGAAGTTCCTCAGTAGAATGGAGGCAAAGGATGGAAGTGCTGGATTCGATTTTAGTGGGGTCTACACAGCGATCGAAGAGTATAGATACATTGCCTACACCATGGAGGATGGACGGACTGTTGAAATACAATTTACAAAGACAGACGACGGTTGTGAGGTGACGGTGACCTTTGATCCCGAAGATGAGAACCCACTTGAAATGCAACGTGCCGGTTGGCAGGCAATTCTTGATAATTTTAAAACGTACGTCGAAAGTGCTCGCGACTAGTACCGTACACTCACAATAGCTTCTGCATTAATCCTATTGAGAACGTGTACAAGCGCGTTTTGATACGACCACCACGCATCACTTTCACTCGTATACGGATGGCTGTACAGTTCTGTACTCACAAAATCAATCAGGCTTCTCAAACTGATAAGTCCTGACTGAGTGATATATCCAAAAAGTGGGTCGTCTGTACTATTACCAAACCATGCGAGTGACGGAGCAAATACCACCATGTCACTCTTAAGATACCCTATCTCAAGAGCAAACTCGGCGGACGCTAGCTGCCCAGCAAGTTGATACGTCACATTCTTTGGGCCGGCTCGTTTAAGTAGTTTTTTAATATGTTCAAACGTAACAGTGCTTCCAAAATCTTCTCTCTCAATTACAGCTCCAGTTTGTTTATTCATAAATATATGTATGAACTAATAAATTACTTCAAAAAGTACCTCGGAGGAGCCGTCCTCTGTTACTACAAAGCCGTGAGACGAGAACTGGTATTACATGACTCTGTTTATTTATTGTTTTTTATGGTATTCAAGAGTGCATGAATGAGACCACACGAAGTATAGAAAGTATTGAAGCGCTCACCCTGCGTGCGACAACTCATGTGCGCGATATGGTGACTCTCGCGCTTGAGCATACTGCGAATGAAAAGGCGCTTGTTATCTATGATACTGAAAATGAGCTCACCCACATCCTTACCGCAGCATATCGAAATGCACTTCCCCATGCTGAATTCCTTGATGTGAATATAGCAGGCAAAGAAACTGTCATCGCTGCCTGCGATGCACTCTCACCAAAAGACTTGGTCGTACTCATACAATCAACTGACTTCAGGCTCAATGAATTTCGTATACGCATCCACCTCTTCCAGCGAGGACTCAAGGTCATTGATCATCTCCACCTATACCGTAATTCACGAGATTCTTGGGGGACATACATCGATGCACTCGCGTACGACCCCACATGGTATCGGGTTGTTGGACACGCACTCAAGAAGAAACTTGAAGGAGCCGATACACTGACGATTGAAACTACGGGTGCAACACTTACGGTAACCGGAGGGGTGGAGGAACCAAAACTCAATGTAGGTGATTATACCGGCATGAAAAATATTGGTGGTACCTTCCCTATTGGTGAAGTATTTACCGAGGGAAAGAATTTTGCAGAGATGAATGGCTCCATCATGGTGTATGGTTTTGCAGGTACCGACTTCCTCATTAATATGTATGATCCATTCCGCGTTGATATCAAAGAAGGACTCATCGTCGGATGGAGTGATAATGCACCTGAATCATTTGCACATATTGTTGAACTCGTACGCACCAATGAACGAGCACTTATTCGCGAGATAGGATTTGGTCTCAATCGTGCAATCACTCGTGAGCATTACCTCAAGGATATTACTGCTTTTGAACGGACCCTTGGGATGCACTTTTCACTCGGAGAGAAGCATAGCGTATTCAAGAAGCCTGGCATCACCATCGATAAAACACGATTTCATGTCGACCTCTTCCCAGTGGTTGATCGTGTATATGCAGACGGGGCACTCATCTTTGAAAACGGGGCGTATACTGTTTGAGTGGTATGAACAACACCGCTATGCATTCAATGCACCCGACTAAACGAATCTTCGATATTGTTTTTTCTCTTTCCATACTCGTGCTTTTCTCTCCTCTCTTTGTACTTATTTTCTCTGCGATTCTGATTGAACACATTGTCCGATTACGACCATTCGACCCACTCGTCTACAGCGAGACACGTATGTCCCAGGGTAAGCCATTCACCATCTATAAATTTAATATTTTCAGACAAGACGTGATCGATGAAATGCGCGCACGTGGCGAATTCATTTTCACGAAGCAACTTGAGCACAATGGTTACCTTATCAGTGTTGGACGAGTACTCAGGCAAATATACATGGATGAACTTCCACAGTTCTATAATGTTCTCCGTGGTGACATGAGCGTAGTGGGGCCTCGACCAGTGAATCCGATTGTGCATGAAAAACTCCGTAATGAGGGCTTCACCGACAAAGACCGGGTGCGTGCCGGCCTCACGGGCTACCACCAGCAACTCCATAAAGCGCACGGGAAGATAACACAAGAGATTGCAGACCGAGTATATATTGAATATTGCCTCACCAATCCTTGGTACAAGGTGCTCTACTTTGACATGCTCATACTCGCTCGTACCGTCAAAGTGCTCCTTCTTGCAAAGGGTGTCTAAATCCTGGTTTGACTCAGGATACCCACGAGCATACAATTCGGACAGAATAGGACAAATCGCAGTTCTCAACACACGACGCAAAGGACCTCACCATGGATGGGTCATCGGATACAGACGCACACGTCACTATCATTTCTTCGAAACAAACTGACGGGTTCACGTATATCTGTCAGAATCCTGAATGCGCGCAAGTCCTCGCAGAAGGAAATTACGTTGTGGTGATCGATATCGATTCACATCGCTACATCGTTGGTAATCCAAAACCACGACTGTGCTGTGGGGCAACCGATGCAGTCCCGCTTATATTCACGAGTATGCGGGAAGCACGAAGCATCGTAAGTACTATCGTGGCTTGCATGAATAGGGACAAGAGCACAAAAAGCTTTACACTTCTAGACTTCGATGCGTTCAATGAAGACACGCCTCAGGACAAGAAGCATGCAATGCACTAGCACGGAAGGTCAGGCCACCAGCAAGCGAGAGCAAGCGGTGGCCTCGTTTTTTGTATATCGACAATATTCAGTGTATTGTTTGTGATAGCGACGTAGCTCCTTGATTCAAATTACCATCATTCGGAGGATAGCAAATATGTCTGAAGGTAAACTACCCATGAGAATTCCTGATGTGTCCTGCGACACGAACACCATCCTCGCACTCCTAGATTCTAAAGTGAAGTTTGGGGACAGTGAGGGTATGAGGTGGCGAGTAATTATCGAGAAACTATTTTCGCATGATGCTGAAAGAAATGGGGAGCACTCGGCTGAATTTCTGAGGGCGTATGTCTCCGCAATCGTATTTGTTCTCGAGTGGTTGAAGTACAGAAAAGCACCACCCGAAGTGATTGATGCCATTACCGGTATTGGTACTGTAGTTGCGCGTCGGTACAACGAAAGTGCTGAGCGACAGTTTCTAAAGGCTAAGCAATTTGGTGATGCCACGGACCCATATGCAGAAATAAAACGCGAATAGGAGACCACAATGACCGATTTCATGGAAGAGTGGTGGCTCCTCATGGCGATTGGTGCCGGAGTTCTCCTCATGCACATATTCAAATACAGAATGCATGAGGAAATGTCATGGAAAGATGTACTTTTTGGTTTTATCTTCGGTGTGCTCTTCGGCCCCGGAGTTGTTGGGTTTTGGGAATGGATCAGTGGGGGCATGCCATGACACCCCACAGACGTATGCCCGCGGGCGCTTCGCAAGAAGCGCCCTTTGTTTTATAAAAAAATGACCCGCCGGCATTAGCCAGCGGGTCGGGGTTCTTCTAGAGGAACAAGGGTCAGAGTATTTCAGCTGCGTGGTCTGCGAGTCGGGAGCGTTCGCCGCGTTGGAGCGTGACGTGACCGGAGTGCACCCAGCCCTTGAAACGGTCGACGACGTATGTGAGTCCGGAACTCCCTTCGGTGAGATACGGCGTATCGATTTGCGCGATATTGCCGAGACACACCACCTTCGTACCCGGACCTGCACGCGTGATCAAGGTCTTCATCTGCTTCGACGTCAGATTCTGCGCCTCGTCGATAACAAGGAGCTTATTGATGAAGGTGCGGCCACGCATGAAGTTGAGTGACTTTACCTTAATCCGCGAGCGAATGAGGTCACGCGTTGCTGCTCTTCCCCACTCACCAGCTTCATCATCCGTTTTGTTGAGCACGTCGAGGTTGTCCTCGAGCGCACCCATCCACGGATTCATCTTTTCTTCTTCGTTGCCAGGGAGGAATCCAATATCCTCACCGACTGGCACCGTGACACGCGTCATGATGATTTCCGTGTAGACTTTGAACTCCAAGGTCAGCATGAGTCCTGCTGCCAAGGTGAGGAGTGTCTTCCCCGTACCCGCCTGTCCAAGGAGGGTGACGAAGTCAATTTCCGGATTCATGAGCAGGTTCAGTGCAAAGTTCTGCTCGCGGTTACGCGCCGTAATCCCCCAGACGTTGTTCTTTTGGTGTGTGTAATCCTTGAGTGTGGAAAGAAGCGCGGTCTTGCCGCTGATTTCCTTGACGATGGCGTGGAACGGCGCTTCATCCTTTTTCTCCAGGTTGACAAACCCGTTTAAGAGCAAGGTAGGGACCACTGGACCAGTGAGACGATAGTACGTATGCCCGCCCTGTTGCCAGGACTCCATCCCCTTGCCATGCTTGTCCCAAAAGTCTTGAGGCAATTCCTGAGATCCCGGATACAGGAGTTCACTGTCTTCAAGGACCTTGTCGTTCCTGTAGTCTTCGGCGGCGAGCCCGAGCGCACGCGCTTTGATACGCATGTTGATGTCCTTCGACACCAGAATTACCCGTCGCTTCGGATGGCGTTTCGTAAGATGTATCACTACCGCGATGATGTGGTTGTCTGCCTTACCATTCGCGAGTGTGGTTGGTACAACCGTGGTGATGAACTCCGTCTGAAGGAAGAGCCTGCCCGTTGCTGCACCGTTTGACTTTGCCGCAAGGGGAATTCCCCAAGCGATATCATCTTCGGTTTTCACAACTGATGCAGTAAGTTCCTCGAGAAATCGACTAACCTCACGCGCATTGCGTGCAACGTCTGTCGTACCCTTCTTGTGGTTGTCGAGCTCCTCGAGCGTCATCATGGGGAGATAGATGTCATGCTCCTCACACCTAATGAGACTCGAAGGATCGTGCAACAGCACGTTCGTGTCGAAGACCAAGAGCTTCGTCTTCGACGCGTTGAGCGCCTTTACCTGCCCCATGGAAGCAACAGAACGCAGCGTAGTCGGGGTGGGTCGCAGCTTTCTTTTGAGCATTGCAGTACTCCCTTTGTTTAACAATGAACGTAACGTGAAAAATCCTTGACTGTTATACGCTTTTTTGTGAGAAAAACAAGGAAATGCAAGACTTTCTTCATGGTTCGACATTGACGCTGTAAGGGAGTACTATCACATATGAAATTGCTCTTTGATACGCTTTCTTTCCTTAACCTTGTACCAACCGTAGAGGAGTACCGAGCATGACTGAAACATCCAGTACGATGGCTCCAGTGAGTGATGCGATACGACACAGCGTAACTCACTGTGCCGACTCGATGAACCTGCGCGGCAACGTCGTGGTCACCGAACGCATCGACTACGACAAGCTCTTCGTGACAAACAGCAAGTATCTGTACGTCGCGAGTGGGGTGCGCGAAGTGCTCCAGCGAGAGGAGTCCCAGGTCAGCGCAATCAAACTCCCTGCCTCATACGTCATCTTCGGTCGGAACTTTGAACCGGCCGCGACCGATGAAAAGATCGGTAACCGGCTCGGGGAGAACGTCATCACCAGGTGGCAAGACTTCTTCCCCGCAGTCCACAGCTTGCTCCTGGACCAGCAGGGTGGTGGTCCAGGAATCCTCGACTGCGGTTCAGTAATGAAGCTCTACACCAGGGACGCCGTCATCAAACTCCGCTGGCACACCGAGCACGGCAAGTGGTTCGTCACGAAAGCTCCTCGGTGTTCCCAAGGGCTTCCCGGCGAAGAGAAGCTCGGTAAGCTCGTGTTGCGAATCACGAAGATGAAGTAACACAAAGCGGCCTTGGTCGCAAAAGCCCTCGAAATGCAAGACATTCAGTTGTCTGTGCGCGAGGGCTTTTTTCAATTACAACGTATTAGTCACCCTGAGGTACATTCCTTCCAAAAATTCGCAGATGCGGAATGCGTGGAATGATGATGCACATGATAGTAGCAAGCACTCCAATCATATAGAATCCAAATCCAAACGCCATACCGATAGCAGCACCAAACCAAAGACTTGCAGCTGTCGTGAGATTTCGGACTGTTGTGCCTTCCTTCAGGATAAGCCCAGCACCAAGAAACCCAATACCAACAACAACTTGTGATGCAATACGTGAGGTTGAGAGCGGATCAACATACATCGAAAGAAACGTGAAGAGCATCGAACCCATGA
>CAZCWH010000024.1:0-11253 GCA_964502345.1 uncultured Candidatus Saccharibacteria bacterium
TAGATATAACAAAAACATTACCTCAATCCGGAGTAACGGATATTGATATTGGTACGGGTGTGCTTGGTACGCTCAAGGGGTCATGTGGAATGGGAATGTATCCGTTTGAAGTTGAGTTCCAGAGTTAATTCGGAATCGCTTTTTTCCTTTTTCTGGTTTTCTTCTCTGGTAATGAAAAATCCCCGAAAGGGGATTTTTCCGAATCATATCTGCGCTCCGGCGGCAGGAGTTTCGGTCATTACATGACCAGTACACCTTGTCGTAAGTTCGTTTCCTTTCAGTCACAAACTAACTGGCATGGTTTTCGAATCCTGACGTAACAGTCTCCCAGACTGTTACTCCGCTGGAGCTTGTAACGCAAAATCCCCAAAAGGGGATCTTGCTAACAAGCTCCGACTACTGAACGGCGTCAGAACCAGTTTTGGACTTCAATGGCCCGATTCGATCTCTAGCGAGTCCCTTAGCACCCTCGTTCATGATTTTTGAATATACCCTTGAAATGCCATCAAGATATTCTTTTTCCTTCTGAGGATTAACTTGTGCTTCCTTGATTACATTTTCCCACAATCCCAACATAAGAAGTGCCCCCTCCCGAACCAGGTCATAAAAATCTTTAGGACGAATCAGAATAGTTTTATTGCGCTTTTTAATAAATGCAGCTTCCATTTTCTCCCTGTCTTCATTAGATAAATCATTCGCTGCCAGAGCTATGAAGATATCTTTTGTATCCTCTCCCAAACCAAAGAAATGAACTAGTGCATTTCTAAACTTATATAAACGTTCACTAGTGACTTCGGTCAGTAGGCCTTTAAGGTATTCGTTTTCCTCAGTCCTACAAAATCGTTCATACCATACTTGAGCGCGTTCATTTGTTTTTCCTGTCTGACCCAAATATTCAAACCAATAACTAGCCAAAACATCAATGGTACTGAAGGCAATAATCATCTGAATACGGAGAGGAATCCGGTTCACGCCATTATTTTCGTTGAGAAAGACTTGGTGGCTTTCATCCATGACGGCCTGAAAAAACGCAAACACTTCTTTTTCCCGCATAGAGTGTTCCTCGATTAACTTCATTCGACTTTCTTTCTGAAACAATTTACATGAAGGATTATTTGCTCCTAGGCACTTCTTTTGCTTTAGACCACTGCCACATGGACACGGTTGATTACGATTAGAACTCATGGATGATGTTTTGTACTCTCTCTAAGATCGCCTCAAGTTGCTCCTTACTACTTGCGATGAGGTTAGATGCTGTCCGAGATGTCCTTATATTCATTTGTTCAACCATTGATGGCGTAATGTCGACATATAGAGGGAGTGGGTTGTCCCAACTCGCAAATAAAGCATGAGTCTTAGTTAAGGGGAAGGTAATCTCTACATCACCATCTGCAAGGCCTGCAGATGCTCCAATCGCTCTTCTGCCGTACTTTGCCTCTCTTTCGGGACTACACATACACAACGGATTGTCTGACGACAGAAATGATCCCGCACCTTCCTCTGGGATAAGAATGCTCCACTTCATGGCAGCAATTGGAGGCGCAGTGTCTTGAAGTAATGTAAGTGTCGTAAGAGCCTCGTCACTATCAAAGTCGTTCATATGTTCTTTCAGCTCTTCTAATGAAACTGACGGCCCACTGCCACGTTCCATTGGGAATGGACTCTTGGGAGGATTCTTTCTCATTGTCTCTTCCATATCTTCCATCCGTTCAATCACATTACCCAACTGTTGCTTGAAGTGATTTCGTTGCACTTTTGTTCGAGTGAACATCGCTGCCACAAAGAGAGCTATGTACAGCCTGTCTTCTTCCGTCAGAGCTTCTTTCCGTTGGATTTTATTTCTTATTACTGCAATAAAGCCACCCTCTATTTGCGCCAGTGTTTTTTCAACAACAAGGGAACCGCCTCCGGTAGGGAGCTTAATCGTATAGAAATGGTCTTCTTTGAAGGAGTTTGTTGGATTAGTGTTATAGAGTTTCTTTTCAGGAGTTAATATCCAGACATGACCATTTTTGTCAGTAAACCCTTTTTGATAACTCTCTGTGATGTAGTGGTGAGCTTTTTGTTTCATATCAAACCACACATGTACTTGAAACTATGGGTTCAAAGACGAGGTATAACTGCCATAGAAGGATTCCTATAAAAAGTGCTGTAAATAACGTCACGCTTATAGGAGTTTTATTTTCAGGATCGTTGAATAATCCAGTTGTAGGCATCGGTTTAGCTTTTTTGTCGCCGTAAAGTTGTTTCTCAATGGCATCGAAGAATCTAATCAAAACAAGAACAGTACCAATCAAAAATAAACTCTGAAGTGCTGCAATGTTTCGTTCAGGAACATCAGACACAGCACAAAAAGATTGGGCAATAAAAAGCATTAGTGAGAGTGTGGCACCCACCTCGAAAAGAGCTCGCAAGACAACGATACTCGCCAAAAGCCAAAGAGTAATTGATGCAAAAACAAGCGTCCCACCCAACACATATGGGCCCATTTTGCCCATGTAATTGCTCAGAGCGTCATTGCTAATAAAAAGAAGGGGAACGAGGAGAATAATCGCAGCAAACCCAAAATACTTCCTCTTATAAGTATCTTCTCGAAACTTGCACCACATTGTTTTTAAATCAGTCATTATGTTCATGAATCATTATGCTCCCGGTGTGCCAGCGGTCAATGGACCCACGCTCACATTAGGGCACGATATCTTTCAAGGTCAAGCACAAGAAAAGGCAGCAAAGGAACATGAAGCGAAGGCAGAAGAAGATAAGGAAGAAAGTGAAGAGTAAAAATATTCTCACATAATTTTCTTTGTCCGGTAAAAGCATTTCTCCTCAGGTAAAGAAAAATCCCCGAAAGGGGATTTTTCTGAATCATCTATGTGCTCCGGCGGCAGGATTCGAACCTGCGACCAATTGATTACACGTATCCTACTATTTCTAGTGGGGGTGGACTATATCATCATCCTTTCAATAATGAATAGGATGTGAGGCGCTTCGACCCGCTTCTTCGGGGCTACTCCCACAAGGGGATAGTCTCTGAACCTTTCCATCGGATGATGGACTTGGCTGCTGATTGCCCTCAACGTTACTTGTTAGGGTTTCCAGACAATTCACCTCATTTTCGACCTACTTCTCAGTAGGAAGCTGCGTTATACCTTCATGCAGTTCCATGTGACAGTTAGAACAGACCAGGACACATTTATCGAGCTCTTTCTTAATCTTTTCCCAAGATCTCGTTAGACCTCTTGCAGAAAGACCGAAATCTTTCTTTGTTGAGTCCTTGTGGTGAAAATTCAATGCTCGTGAGCATTTCTTATATCCACAAATCTGACACTTACTCCCACCGTACTCAATTGACAGTTCTTTGAGCTTTTTACGTCTCTTTGAAACTGCTTTTTTGATGTACTCTGCACGATCGGCATATGTTCTTTTCTCTGGCATATACACCTGTAGTATACCAAAGGGAACGTGAGTTCACAGTCAACTGCTCTACCGCTGAGCTACACCGGAGCACATGTATGATTCATTGTGCGCCAGAACAAAATAAATCGTCACAAAATGACGATTGGCATAGTCTAGCGGAAAAAAAGAAAGAGGGCAACCGCGTGATGCGATGACCCTCAAGCCTAGAACGGCTTTTCAAAATGTTGATAGTCCTGACGATCTGACCAACAGTCGCCACCCCAGAGCCACCCGTACTGCTTAAAGACTTCCACGACGAGTGAATCCTTTGTAATTGTCCCCGGTTGATTGGGGTTATAGATAGCTCCCCAAGGCTCGACAATTGCTCCACGGAAGTACGGATTCCAGAGTGGGTTAATGTCGATTGCTCGTCCGAACGCGTGCTGTGAAATCTTGCTTGTGTTTGCAATAGTTCGGAAATTGAATCCACTCGAGTTGTTATCCAGCATCGACTGCATATCATTCCAAAGATACGCGACGATTGGCCGCATTCGCGCGATAGGGAATCGTGCCTCCAAGAGGCGCGCGAAGATGGTTCTCACTTCCGGAGCAAGCGCTTCATCTATGACGAGCTGACCTTGGTAGAATTTCCCATCCATTCCAAAGTAGGGTACATCGATGAGTGCTTGCATGAGTTTAATATCGGACGGACATCGAGAGAGGGGATTCTCGCGTAGCGCCTCCTCTCTCGACATTGCACTGTCGATTATTAGGTCGCGTAAGTTCATTACAGGACTCTTTCGAAGAACTAGATAGTGTGAGGGTATCAGTCAGCATCGGCTTTGTCTAGAATACGAAGGGCTTGTTTGTTTGCTATACTAACAAGAATTATGGAAGGGATACCCAAACAAGAGACTGCACCGGAACATATGGAGATACAAAGACACATGGGTGATGCAGAGTATCGTGCGCTTGCAGAACGCATCAGAGAAAGAGAAGTCGGTTTTCCGTATCCAGGATTGCGTCAAGAATCGTATGACAGATTGAAGTCTGAGTCGGATGAGTTTCCCGAACTTGTGACGCCGATAAATGAGCTGCTTAAGTTGTTTAACGAACAAGGAATTCAAGTGGTTGTTGAAGATAATGGAAATGTATTCATTTTGCCTTTCTATACTGAACCAACACCGAATAATATTAGGGACTACAGTATTTTCCCGAAGGACCTTGAAATAATTCCTGGAATGGACCCCGATCTTGAGAGGCTTATTTTAGCTCGTAGATAAAGTATCCAATCGCTCACGTTCGTGTGTGATAAAATATAGGTATGCAACCTGCTCGGAAAAATGCGTTCATGCTCCTTGGACTCATGACAGTCATTGTCTTCGTAGGAGGACTCTTCGTGTTCGAACGAGCTGAGGCACCCATTGTGGAGGAAGAACAAGTAATACCTGATATGTCACTCACCCTCACTTCATCTGCATTCATAGAGAATGGAAGTATTCCATCAAAGTTTACCTGCGATGGCGAGAACATTAGTCCTGAACTCATCATCAGTAATGTTCCTGAGGGAACGAAGTCGTTTATCCTCGTCATGGATGATCCTGATATCCCGGAGTCAGTAAAGCAGGCGCGTGGAATAGAAAAATTTAACCATTGGGCTGTCTACAACATTCCTGCGGAGACAACGGTTATCAAAGAAGGTGAAGTAGTGGGTACGGGTGCGCAGAATGGTGCTGGAGATTTTGTGTATCGAGGCCCCTGTCCTCCAGATAGGGAGCATCGGTACATTTTCAGACTCTATGCAGTGACCGGTACGCTTAACTTCATTAAAGCACAGACGCTTGATGAGGTTGAGAGTGCAGCACAGGGAATGATGCTCGAGCGAGCAATTCTTATCGGTAGATACGAACGGACGAACGTAGAATAACTATTTATTTTTTATGATTACACTGTACGGCAAAACCAATTGTAAATACACAGCAAAGGTTGTTGATACACTCGATATGCTTCGACTCTCGTTTGAAAAAAAGAATATTGCAGATCCTCAATTTGCAGAAGAACTCATGGAGCGAGGAGGGAAGCGGCAAGTACCCTTTGTCGTTGATGGGGATGTTTCTCTCTATGAATCTGGAGATATTATTGAATATTTAGAACGAACCTACGGGGATCAAGAGTCAGGAGTGACATTGCCCAAAATTACTGTGCATGTCGCAGAAAGTGAGAATCTTTGTACCTCAGTTTAGATCCTATGTTTGTGCATGTAAGGGCTGTACCAAGCGCTAAAAAGGAACGTGTGACGAAAGTCAGTGACACGGAGTTTCAAATAGAGGTGAGGGAAAAGCCGGAGCAGAACATGGCCAACAGGCGTATAATAGAGTTACTTGGAATAGCCTTGGGAGTTAAGGCTTCGCAAGTAAAGATGTTGACTGGGCATCGGTCTACATCGAAGATGTTTAGTATCGATCAAAATTAATGCATTCGTGCATTACATTTTGAAAGTAGCGTTATGAGCTAAGAATAAAGTAACACTATGACATTTCCAACGATCAATACAAAGGCAACTAACATCGAGATTACTCCAAAAATTAAAGCACTCATAGAACATAAAATTGCTCCCCTCGGAAAATTTTTACCAGAGCACAATCAAGCGGTTACCTGTGAAGTTGAAATTTCAAAAGCGGCAGAACATCAGTCAGGAAAGATATACCGCGCAGAAGTGAATCTTGCCGTAAATGGAAAACTCTATCGAGCAGAAGCAACTGAAGATCAGATTGAAAAGGCGATAGATGAAGTACGAAATGAACTCAAATACGAACTGGTGAAGGCGAGTGATAAGCGAGAAAGTCTCATCAGGCGTGGCGGAAGAAAGTTGAAGGAGATGATGTGGTTTGGGAAGTAACTTACATTCAATAAAACCCAGGATATAAAGCGCAACTAATAGTTGCGCTTTATTGACAATAAAACTATATCTTGTATAGTGTGTTTGCTTCGCGTTTATTGAACGTAGGCGTGGAGCGGTGATTCCTCTGTCTGTTTCGGCCCCGTGCTTTTGCGGGGCCTTTTTTTTATTTACGCTCGGTTGAATTCTTCGTAGGTCATCTTATTTTTTCCTTCAGGAACCACACGGATGAGTTTAAGGGATCCATCCTCTCCAAGTTCAGCGTCAATAATTTTTACGCGAATGCGTTTTCCATTTTTTTCCTTAAAAAAGTATGTTCCTGGCCAGCCTTCAAACGCGCGAATTTTAAGTAGGTTTTGATACGCGTCCGCATTCAAATCAATCTCTCCCATCTCTTTGGTTATCTTGGTACAGAACGTAGCCTTCTCATGATTCTGTG
Organism: uncultured Candidatus Saccharibacteria bacterium; assembly: GCA_964502345.1. Taxonomy (GTDB): domain Bacteria; phylum Patescibacteriota; class Minisyncoccia; order Phycocordibacterales; family UBA918; genus Damh-18. The sequence continues at coordinate 6,735 of CAZCWH010000024.1, forward strand.
TTACGGGAGAAATAGTACCTCCTAGCCACTCTGGTATAACTGATGCAAGCAAAGCCCCTCCTTCGTGTGCGAGTATTTCATCAAGCTCGTTCCCTCGTATAGGCCATGACTCTGTTGGGATTGAAATATTTTTTTGCGCAACTATTGGTCCATGATCGAGTTCAGCGTCAAGCTCCATGATCGTGACTCCAGTCTCTCGTACATCCTCTAGAATTGCAGAACGGATTGGACTTGCCCCTCGAAACTTTGGAAGGAGGGAAGGATGCACATTAAGCGTTCCTTTTTCTGGAATCGAGAGAATACTTTCAGGAATTATTTTTCCGTATGCTGCTACGATGAAAAGTTGATGGGGTGATTCCTTTAGCCGAAGCACAGCTTCGTCGTTTTTAAGCGATTCAGGTTCATAGGTGGGGATGTTTCTCTCGAGCGCCCACTTCTTTACTGGTGTAGGAGTTAGTACCATGTGGCGTCCTGTGGGTCTATCTGGGTTTGTCACAATGAGACTCGGCACGTAGCCAGCTTTTTCGAGTTCATCAAGTACCCATACCGATATCTGCGGTGTCCCAAAAAAAACAAAATTAAGTGGAGAGTTATTCATCATCTGCTTCGTGAAGCTTTTGTGCTTCGAGTTCATCCTTACTCCAGACTTTCACTGCTTTATCGATGAAAAGAATTCCATCGAGGTGATCAACCTCATGCTGAAATATTTGCGCAAGAATCCCACTCGCACCTCGTTCATACTTTTGCCCTTTCTCGTCGTACGCGCGAAGCGTTGCGTGTGTCGCGCGTTCGACTGCTCCGTAGTCCTCAGGGACAGACAGGCAACCTTCACCCACAACTTTCTTTCGCTTTGAAAGTTTTACAATTGTTGGGTTAATCGCAACAAGTTCAGGAATGAGATCATCCTCCTTCTTTCGATCAGTGTTTGTGTCATGCACGAGAAAAATACGGAGTGCGACTCCAATCTGTGGAGCTGCAATGGCAACACCATTAAAACCCTCCACATTGTAGCCAGTGAGGGCTGCGCGCATATCCTTGAGCACCTTTTGTATCTTTGCTGAGCTTATCTCGTCTAGAGGTACTTCTTCAGCAATTTGATGAAGTGCAGGGTGGTCTGATTTGACTAGCTTTGACATGGTAATTCCTACTATAGCTCATTTTGTGGCGGAAATGAACATCATTCAAATACTGCAATTAGGTTACACGATGCGATCAGGATCGATGATAATCCGAATCGACGGCGGCATACTTCGAATCAGCAGACTCAGTTTTTTATCAGGCCAGTCTTTTGCAGAGACGCGGATAAGGCCGAACTGCATCACTGCACCCTTGGGTGGAAAGGGAGCGCTGTATATAGAAATGTTATAGGGCTTGAAAGTCGTTTCAACGAGGGATTCAATTTTATCCGTCGCCTCTTTTGGTCCCTGCCAGGTAAAGTGAATGAATGTGGTGAACGGCGGATAGTTGAATGTTTTACGGAGTTCAAGCTCCTCGGTATAAAATTGCTCGATACTCCCATGCTTTGCATGTTCGATAAGTGTGTCGTCTTTTGAACGCGCTTGAATGTAGAGGGAATCCTTTGTGAGCTCACGGAGTCTGAGCATCAAGGCAAAATTGTCTTCTTGTAGGCGCCAGGTAGGAGTTGCATAAAGTGCGTCCATATTGACGATGACGGAGACGTCAACGGGTTTATTGAGATAGGGGACTGCCATATGGGTACCAATCATAATCGCACCCTTGGTGTTAAAGAATTTCTGCTGGAGGAAGGTCGCTTTCTTGTGGGTACTTGCGGTGGTGTGATCAAAGAGCGTAATGGGTGTACGTGGCATAAGCTTGCTCAACTCATCATATACATACTGAATTCCTATACCGCGTTCACGAAGACGCCATGAGCCACATGCTTCACAGGTGTCACGTGCACGCTCCCGATGACCCGAAGCACCGCACACAAACCAGCGTTCTTCAACTCCATTCTTCATCGTTCGGAGTAGTGAGTATGGCGCACCACTTTCAGGGGAGCGGAAGATAAAGCCACAATCGAGGCACGCCACAACAGGTGCGAGTCCTCTGCGTGCAGCAAATAGGAACACGTGCCCTCTCTTTTTTAATGTCTCAGTTATTGTCTCGACGACCTTGGGTGAAAAAAGTTTAAACGGTGTCGCTCCATCTGTCTTTTCTTTGAGCGTGATGAGCTGGACCTTCGCCTTAAGCTCAATACGTTTCGGATGCTCACCAAATGTGTGATAGACATCAGTTCTCCGTCTGTATTCATCCTCACTTCGTGGAAGAAGGTCAGCAAGTATGATTCTTCTCCCTGCATGCCGTGCGTGCGTGGTAAGTACATCCCGATAATCAAGGTATGGGCGTATGAGCTCTTTGTAGTACGGTGAGCGCGCGTGTTCAACAATTACTAAGGTAATATCGTGTCGCTCAATCATGGCGTGTGATGGTGTCGTGATGATCAGTTTCGATTTACTAAAATCATCAAGAGATGCATACGCTTCTCGTGCTTGTCGTTTTCCCTGTGTGCTCGTGAGGAGTACGGTACGGTTTGCGATACCGGCTCCAAGATATGCTTCAAGTTCCTCAGCCTCAGCAGAAGAGGGAACGACACAGAGCACCGACCCACTATGTGCAAAAGTTTCTCGTACGAGTGAGCGATACGAAAGAAAACGTTCAGCGCGTGCTGCTGTGAGTACTTCTGGTGTCCACAATTCTTCTCCTGCCGTATGGTGGGTATGAGGAAGTTGAATTTCACCATTTCGGATATCCGGTGGGAGGAGATTATAGAGGATCGATCCAACACTCGATGCATATTTCTCCGCAAGCTCCTCAGCAGTTTTAATGTATGCAGGAGAGAGTGATTGCACTTTCTCTTGGAGCGGTAGTTTCTTGAGTGAAAATGTTGCCGCGCGGATTGCGGTCTTTGTTGCACTCACCTCATTTGCATTCACGACGACACCGAGGATGGTCTCATTGCGTACAGGAATCTGGAGGACAGTTCCGCGGGTATATTGGGTACTTGAGTAGTATGAAAGCGTGTCTATTTGCACACCACGCTTCAGGGGAATCACTTCAATGACGAACATCAGGGTATTCTAGCAAATGCATTCAAAACACTGAAATATTTAACTAAACACAGGTAATACGTACATATTAAAAAGGTGGCAGGCTCTTTCGAACTTGCCACCCGGGGTACTCGACTCAGTCGAGCGTTGAGAAAACCAGCCTATTTTCACGGTCGGTCACTTGATTTCGCTTGAGGTGGTGCGTCGTGCCGTTCACGAAGTACTCGGGGGTTTCGCCAAACATAACCCGGCGTTGCCCGCTAATCGAGACCGTGACCCCGATGAAGCGACATACACACTCATCGTGGAAATCACCATGCCTTTTCGCATCACAGCGATTTACCCGGACGCGCGTACTGACGAAACTACTCTCGTTTGTGCTCACGTTTAGCCACTATAAAAAGAAACGCGTTGCCTCCTTGGGTACGGTAATACTCCTTATAAATGAAGTCAAGAGGATGGGGTGTAATGCCTCGGGTTAAAACTCATCGAGATACTTCACTTCAGCACCAAGTGACGATAGGCGTTCGACAAGGTTCTCGTACCCTCGGTTGATGCTGTAGATATTACGAAGAATTGAATGCCCCTTTGCACCGAGCATCGCAATGAGGAGTATGGTGGCAGGTCGAAGTGCTGGTGGACACACGAGCTCAGTACCACGAAGTGGTGTGGGGCCAGTCACGTAGATACGATGCGGGTCAGCAAGTACCGTTTCTGCTCCCAGTTTGTCGAGTTCAGTGAAGTAGAGTGCACGCTTTTCATACATCCAGTCGTGTATAAGAGTCTGCCCGGTTGCTCCGGTTGCAATGACGGCAAAGAAAGGGAGGTTGTCGGCATTGAGTCCTGGATAGGGTCGGGAGTGCACCTTGTCTTCAGGTGCAACGAGTACCGACGGCTTTGTCGTGATGTCGACGAGTTTTGTTTGCCCATTGTGTGCAAGATATGGTTTTGAAAGATCATATTTAAATCCCATCTTCTCAAGTACCAAAAGCTCAAGTTCAAGAAAATCAATCGGACATCGTTTGATAGTGATTTTTGACTCGGTTACGATTGCGGCAGCGAGAAAGAACATGGTATCGGTTGGGTCTTCTGAAAGTGTGTATGCAATATCGGTATTAACATCTTCAATTCCGCGCACGACTAACGTTGTCGTACCGACTCCATCAATCTGGACGCCAAGTGCTTTAAGAAAGGTACAGAGTTCCTGCACCATGTAGTTTGCTGAGGCGTACTTAATCGTGGTCACGCACGGAGCGAGGGCTGCAGCCATGAGTGCATTTTCAGTGACGGTATCGCCTGACTCATAGAGCACGATCTCCTCTGGGCATTTTGGCGCAACACTGATATCAAATGTGTGTGCTGAGGCCTCTATGTGAACGCCGAAGTGCTCAAGTGCATAGAAGTGCGGGCGTACCGTTCGGCTTCCAAGCTTGCATCCACCTGATTGCGGG
>CAZCWH010000025.1:0-7362 GCA_964502345.1 uncultured Candidatus Saccharibacteria bacterium
TAACGTATGAGAGCGGGCGAGTGATCCGGAAGAAGCTAATGACATTCGAGTCTGAGCCGAGGGTGTGCTTGAAGAAGTAGCTCTCGGTGGTCGTTTCAACGAGGCTTGCCCCAACACGTGTAAGGAACATAGCGAACATCCAAAGTGCGACCGACGTAGAGTCTATAAAGGTAAACCAGGCGGTTGAGAGCGCAATAATGACAAAGCCTGTTGCCATCATCTCTTTTTCCCCAAGCCATTCATCCGCCATTTTTCCAATGGGGTACTCAAAAATGACGTACGCAAAAAGTCCGGCGAAGAGTATGGTGCCGATCTGTTCCCAATTAAATCCTATTACACTTGCAAGATAGAGTGGGGTATAGATAACCATCCATGTAAAGAAGAGTTGGAGAAGAAAATGAGAGAGAAATACATTGCGGATATTCTTGTGTATCCAGAAGTTTCGAAGGGCACTTAGTATATCAAGTGCACTATAGGCAGGATCCTCAAATGTTCTAAAGTATCGTATGACAATAAATAGGAAAGGAAGGAGTAGGAGTGCACTTCCAATGTACGCCGCTTTAAAATCAGGAGCTCCTTCTCCCACAAGGTACCCCATGATGAGTGCCGAGAGTGCGCCAGCGAGGCTCATAATCACAAGGTAGAGCCCGCGCCTCCCACCGGTACCATCTTCATTGTCACCAATCATTTCCTCCATGTAGATATCAAGATTGAAGAGAATGAGTGGCACAATTGCTTGGTGCAAAATGAAAAGTGGAATTGCAACACGGAGTGAGTCGGTGAGCGCCATACCGATGAGTGCAGTAAACTCTAAGACCGTGAAGATAAAAGTAAGATTGAAATTACCTGCTTTATGGAGTACCCGCGATATAAAGAGGAACGTGAGGATTGAAATTGCTGAACTTACCGTGTAGAGGAGTCCAATTGCTGCACTGCTTACGTACTGTTCGAGAAAAGAGGAGTTTATGTAGAGTACGATGGCCCAGTGAAGTGCAAGCAAGATAGCTGCACTATAAAGCGCACCGAAATTCCTTTTTCGTCGCGAGATATGTCGATGCTCACTTGATATGATTGTTGGCATACAGACAGTGTACAAGATAATTACTGTTAATGGAGGTCTAGTATGTACAAAAAAACCGGGCAAATCCCGGTTTTTTACTACTATAAGCGCCTTAAATTCCAATGAGAACAGGGGGCCTGAAAATAATAAACGTAGTTTATATATTTTCAGAGTCCGTCTTCACGTTGCTTTTCAGAATGCTTTGTGAAGACGCCGAACTCTAACAAATAGTAAGGGAGAGGAATGCAATAACTGCTTAGATTCCAATCAAAACAGGAATCACCATTGGTGTCTTATTTGTCTTCTGAAGTAGAAATCCAGAAACCACATTGGTGATTTCATCCTTTACGAAATCGAGGTCAATTGGGTTTGAGCTTTCAGTATTCTTCTCAACTGTCTTCTTGATAAGTACACGTGCTTCAGAGAGCAGTTGTTGGTTCTCACGAAGATACACAAATCCACGAGAAATAATGTCAGGTGATTTTCGGAGTTTACCGGTCTTAGCATTCACCGTCGCAATAATGACGAACATACCATCTTCAGCGAGGGACTGGCGGTCACGGATGACCACTTCCTGCTTCGCACCAACCGTGAATCCATCAACCATCATGATTTCTGCAGGAGCCTTCTCCTTGTGAATGGTGAGCTCAGTTCCGTTTTTGATATCAATGACAGTCCCATTATCTGCGAGAATAATTTTCTCCTTCGGGAAACCAGCTTCAATATTAGCGTATGCGTGACAGCGGAGCATTGAATGGTACCCATACGCAGGCATAACGAATTCTGGCTTTACCTGCTCACGAATCCATACAAGCTCACCAGAGTTTCCATGTCCCGTTGAGTGCACATCAGATGCGCGGTAGGTAATGATATGTACACCTCTACGGTAGAGGTTATCCTTCAATTTTTGTACCGAGAGTTCATTTCCTGGAATCACTGAAGATGAGAGCATGATGGTGTCTCGATCATTGAGGGTAATAAACTTATGGCGTTGTGTTGCAATGCGCATAAGTGCTGCAAATTCCTCACCCTGAGCACCTGTTGCAAGGATGACGATACGATCACTTGGATAGTTACCAATATCCTGTATCGGAATGATAGTACCCTTTTGGATTTTCATGAGTCCAGCGAGTTCTGCAATCTCGAGGTTAGTCTTGATGCTCCGTCCTTCAAGCGCAACTTTCTTTCCGAGTCGCTCACAAATCATGATGATGCGAATCATTCGCTCGAATTGTGACGCAAAGGTACCGACAATGAGTCGACCCTTTACGTCGCGCACAATGTTTTCGATATTCGTGTGCACACGACCTTCAGGAATAGAGAACCCATCACGCTCAGCGTTTGTTGAGTCTCCAATGAAAAGAATATTCTTATTCTTACCAACTCCACCCCAAGTGTCCTTTTCTTTTTGAGATGGCTCACCGTCTTCGTGTTCAAGTTTAAGGTCTCCTGAGACAACGATGTTGCCGTGCTTGGTTTCAATTGAGATACCCATTGAGTCTGGAATGGAGTGTGTCACTGGGAATGGTTTGATATACGTGTTACCAACTTTGACACGCTGGTCCAGTTCAATTACCTGCATGTTTACCTTTGGAAGGTGGGGAAATTCTTCTTGGCGCTTCAGAATCATGAGGGAAGTGAGGTAGCGTGTGTATATTGGTGGATTACCAATGCGCTCAATGAGGAAGGGGATACCACCAATGTGGTCGAGGTGACCGTGAGTAATGATGAGTCCACGAATCTTATGTTTATTTTCCTCAAGGTATTGTGTGTTCGGAAGAATGTAATTGACTCCCGGAGCATCACTCTCTGAGGAAACGAATTGGAATCCGGCATCAAAAATAAGGATGTCGTCTTTTGTTTCAACGACGGTCATATTTTTTCCCACTTCTTCAACGCCACCGAGTGGCACGATGCGTACGGTATCCTCGTCCATAAGTGGAGCGATGATGGCAGCTTTCGACTCATCAATATTTGAACGATGGGTAAGTGCCGGAGCAGTCATGCTTCGTGGTTTTCGTGCGGCACCACGTCTTGGTGCTCGTCCACGACTGCCGCCATTTCCTCCGCCCGCTCGAGGAGCGCCATCGGTACGCCTTGAATCACTCCCACGTTCTCGTGGAGAAAATCTACGAATATGTGATGGGGAAGCGGATCGCTCAGTTGGCCGTGAGGTAGTAGAACGCGTTTGCGGTCTTGTCTCAGCTCCCGGTGTTCTGGGTGTAGCGGTAGCCGCGTCATCGTGCCGTGTGACGCGTATTTCTGGTCGTCTCCTATTGGCCTGATTGCCAGGTGTTCGTGGTGTCCCAGCTCTTCGATTGTTGTATTGATTTGAATTGTTCATGTGTTTCAGTAGTTATTAATTGAATGTGATTAGTGTGTATATTTACTGTTCTTTCAGTTCCTCTTCTGTATTAAAGAATGGCCAAACAGATTCTGTGTTGATGAACCACTGCGTGACTGAAGAAAATCGTTCGTGTGGCTCTGCGAGTCCTGTGAATGTCTCGCCGATGATACGATTTGGGAATACATACAGTAACTCCGGACTGTATAAAAAGATTGCAGGTACTTCTTTCTTAATCTCCTCAGCAAAAATCGCGAGTGACTCCATGCGAAGTGCAGTGTTTTGTGTCGTCCGTGTTTTTTCAAGTGCAGCATCAGTCACGAGATTTGCGTACAGTGCAATGTTGAGTCCCGGATCATTTCGCTGTGATGAATGCCAGAAGGAATATAGGTCGAGCGATCGGCCGAGCGCAGTACCAAAGAGTAGTGCCTCGTAGTCTCGTGGCCGTATGATTGCTTGAGTAAGATCAGACTGCTCAAATTGTTTAATTGTCACTGATACCCCGAGTGTTTCCCATTCTGCCTGAAGGAATTCAGCAGTACGTTCAAACACAGGAGTATTTCCGGTTGCGATGCTAAAAGCAAGCGGCACAACAGTTTTATCTATTTCTTTCTCCCAGATACCTGTTTCTGCACTGAGTTTCCAGCCGGCACTTTTGAGTATAGCACGCGCTCTATCTTGTAGTGATTCAGTGCTTGTTGAGACACTTTCAGTATTTTCAATACCAAAGCCAGGTGGAATTGGAGAGTTGAGCGGTTTCCCGTATCCACCAAGCGTCGCCTCTATAAGCGCGTTTCGGTCAATGACCAAGTCGAGTGCCTTCCGCACTGCGGGGTCTCTAAACGCAGGTGATTTATTTTGATTGAGGAAAAGGGCAAACGTACGCGGAAGTGGCATGCGAATAATGGTATGTGTCTCAGGATCAATGGATAGCTGTGCAATACTGCTTTGATCGAGCGCAACAGCGCTATCAATAAGACCTTTATTGAATGCCGCTACGAGCTTCTCTTCGTTGGTAAAAAACTTAAGTACGATACGTTCAATTTTTGGAATATTTGCGTGGTACGTTGTATTACGTTCAAGAGTGTATGACTCAGGGATTCCAGACGCACTCCGTTCGATTCTTCCAATCTTGTATGGGCCTGTCCCTATAGGCTCACTATTTCTCTGACTAAAAGGGAATTCTTCATTCGTTGCATCTTTCCATATGTGGTATGGCAAGATACCAAAGGTAAGATTCTCAGGAAACAGTGAGTAAGGCTCAGGGAGAATGAAATTAAGTTCATGTTCTCCGATTTCTTCTACTACAACTCCGTCAAAGTTTGTACGAAGGGGACTCGCAAGCGAGGGTTCCTGAATACGACCAACAGTGAAGACGATATCTGCAGCGGTGAGTGGGGTTCCGTCATGGAAAAGTACATTACTCTTCAGTATCACATTATAGGTAAGGCCGTCTTCTGAGATGGTAACCGACTCGGCAACGTTTGGTACCGGTACGCCATTTGATCCGAGCTTCATAATCCCATCAAAGATGAGTGCGCTTACATCTTTATCAGTACGTGTGACCGCGAGTACCGGGTTTACAAAGCGTGGTGTACCTACAATGCCTTCTGAGAAACTTCCACCACTCGCGGGTACTGCCACTTGCGCATTATTGCTGAGAGCAATGAACATCCATACACCAGAGACAAAAAGTGCAAAGACTGCGGCGCGCAGAAAGAATGAATCGCTCACTGGTAGTGTATTGAAGCGCATGAATATCCTATCGAGTATACCTAGATTATTTTTTGAATCAGATGACGCGTGTTCCATAATTGAGAAACGAACAAATAACTACATCGGTGTATGACATGCGTCAAATAAGACAGGCATGGGCACTACAGATATGGCAGGTAAGCGTGATTCAACTTACGCTTAGATAACGAGACTTAAGAACGCAGAAGCAACAAACAAGATACCAAGTAATACTGATGCCTTGAAAAGGAATAATTCTGCGCCACGTCGCTTATGATACGTAGCACTAAAGTTGTCTCCACCAAAAGCACCACCGATGCTCGAACCACGTTGCTGAAGTAATATTGCAGCAACGAGTAGGATGGAGAGAATTATTTGCACGTACGGAAGTATTGTGCGGACGATTTCCATGTCGGTACGATGATACCACAGGGACCCGAAAACGCAAGAACGGTCTTTAACGACACAAAAGTTGCCTGCGTTCCTCTCTTCGGCTTGTCAGTAACCCCAGTGTATGACGAGTCGAGGAGGGGCAGCTTTACATGAGAAAAACATCTACGTATAATACCCTCGCATTACTAATCTAATAGGAGGATATATTTGTATATGACTTCAACACATGAGGGGGGTTCTACTATTCAACCGGTAGATGATCGCGTGGTAGTACGACGCCTCAGCGAGGAAGAAATGGGGACGAAATCAGCATCAGGTATCATCATTCCTGACACCGTGAGCAAGGAAAAACCTGAGCAAGGTATCGTTGTAGCAGTTGGTCCAGGTAAATGGAATGAGGATGGCGACAAGCGAATTGCACTCGATGTTACGGTGGGGGACCGCATCGTCTTCTCAAAATATGGATTTGATGAGGTTAAAGTTGCAGGAAAGGAGTATTTCATTATTTCATGGGCAAGTGTTTTGGGTATTGTGAAATAAAACCTAGAGTATTACTAATCACTAACTTGAGTAGATAACGTATGGCAAAGCAAATCATATATGGAGAGGATGTGAAGAAGCGACTCAAGAAAGGAGTCGATGCTGTCGCTAATGTGGTGAAGGTGACGATTGGTCCACGTGGACGAAATGTCATCCTTGATAAAGGATACGGCGGTCCAACTATCACAAATGATGGAGTATCTATTGCGAAAGAAATCACCCTTAAGGACAAGTTTGAAAATATGGGTGCGGAAATTGTGAAGGAGGTTGCAAATAAGACTAATGACCTTGCTGGAGATGGTACAACGACTGCAACCATTTTGACCCAGGCACTGTTTACCGAGGGTCTCAAGCATACGACGATGGGCGTTAATCCACTTGCGGTTCGTATGGGTATGGAGCATGCAGCTACGGATGTGGTAAAAGCACTCCATGAGATGGCAAAGCAAATCAGTACTACTGCGGAGATTCAGCAGGTCGCAACTATCTCAGCGGAGAACGCAGAGATAGGTGCAAAAATTGCTGAAACAATTGAGAAGGTAGGAAAAGACGGTGTGGTGACTGTAGAAGAGTCACAGTCATTTGGTATCGAAACAGAGCTCACTGAAGGTCTCGAGTTTGATCGTGGGTATGTTTCTCCATACATGATTACAAACACTGAGCGTATGGAGGCAGAGTATAAGAATGCACAAATTCTTATCACTGACACAAAAATTAGTTCTGCTCAGCAAATTCTTCCACTTCTTGAGAAGGTTGCACAGACCGGAAAGAAGGAACTCATCATCATTGCGGATGATGTTGAAGGGGAAGCACTCACTACATTTGTACTCAACAAGCTTCGTGGAGGATTTTCGGTCCTCGCTGTGAAGGCACCAGGATATGGAGATAGGAAGAAGGATATTCTTCAAGACATTGCGATTACCACAGGAGGTCAGCTTATTTCAGCAGATGTTGGTCTCAAGCTTGAGAATGCAGAATTGAGTCATCTTGGAAAGGCAGCTCGTGTTGTTTCAACAAAGGACAGTACTGTCATTGTGGGCGGCGAAGGAGAGAAGAGTGCTATTGATGCACGAGTCTCAGCACTTCGTTCACAACTTGAGCAAACAGAATCAAAGTTCGATAAAGAAAAAATTGAGGAGCGCATCGCAAAACTTTCAGGTGGAGTTGCAGTTGTGCGCGTGGGAGCAGCAACAGAGACTGAGATGAAGTATCTTAAGCTCAAGATTGAAGACGCCGTTAATGCAACAAAAGCAGCAATCGAAGAAGGAATTGTTCCAGGAGGAGGAACATC
>CAZCWH010000025.1:7372-9488 GCA_964502345.1 uncultured Candidatus Saccharibacteria bacterium
CACTCGTAAAGGCTGCGCACCTCGTTGAAGGACGCGTTGACAAGGATCTGGGCCGAGAAGAACTCATTGGCTACCGGATTGTGCTCAAGGCACTTGAAGAACCACTCAAGCAAATTGCAGAAAATGCTGGCAAAGACGATGGAGCAGTGATTGTACAGAAAGTGAAAGATGCGGGTGGAAATGCCGGGTATGATGCATCAACTGGAGAAATTATTGATGACATGATAAAGGCAGGTATCATTGACCCCGTGAAGGTTGAACGTGCGGCTGTGCAGCATGCAGTTTCTGCTGCAGGAATACTCCTTACGAGTGAAGCGGCAATTGCTGATGAACCTGAGGAGAATAAGCCAAGTATGCCGGATATGTCAGGGATGGGCGGCATGGGAGGCATGATGTAAACGTCCCTGCGGACGTTTACAGCCTCCCATGAGCCGGAACGATGTGACCCTAAATAACAGAGCGTAGCGACAATAATTTAGGAGTCCGTCTTCACATTGCTCTTCGCAATGCTTTGTGAAGACGCTTCAGCCCAAAGCCCAGAAGTGAAGATGTTTCGTCTTACAGATGCAGTTCAGGTTGTATGATATTTTTGAAAAATATAGACAACTTCTTGAAAACTGATACTCAATCACTTTTCAACCTCGAACTGCATCTAGAAATAAAATTATCCAGGATGCATGCATGATAAAGAAAACGCGGTGCCCGAGGGCGCCGCGTTTTTCGTCTACCTCGCATCCTAGGCCGTCCATTCAGACTGGGTGCTGAGGACGAGCTCTAAGTTGTTATGAGCGGGTGCTTCGAGGTGAGCAAAGTGTGGCGACTGAAAGATCTTTTTTCGTTTTAACATCGAGCTGCAGAAATCCGACTGAAGCTTCTGGATCATGAAGTTATTGATGAGCGACCCATATTCCTTTCGGAGCAGCTCACCTCCATGCAGGAACTCTTCACGTGAAGCACCAAGGCCCGAAAGATCGATGTCGAGAAAGATCTTGAGGTCCTCGGGGTTACCCGAATACCCTGGAGGCACGAGGTGACCATCGGTTGCGCGAACACCCATGACGACCGTCTCGACAAACGGGTCGGGGATACCGAGTGCCGAAAGCTCTTTCCGGGCACTGAGCGAACTGCAGTACTCATTCCAGTGAATCGCACCCGGCAGATACTCGAGATCGTGGTAGATCAGGATGTACCAGACTACAAGCGGGTCGAAGAGGTGCTTGTAGACCGTCATCAGCTTCACCGCACAATCAGCGAGATGCGCTACGTTATGGAAGTAGCGCCAAGGCCGTTCGTACCTATCGAGCACTGAATCGAAATCTGCGACCCTCCCTCTGAATTCAGGAAACCGCCGCTTTGATTGCTCGAGAATTTCTGGAAAGAAGTTTCTGACGACCATTCGTGGGTCTTCTATCATGGCGTTCCTCCTGTGGTTGAACTTCTACTTCTGTGGTTATTCTATTCCAAATCCACTTTTCTACAATAGAACAGTAAAAGCACTATTTCCGAGATAGAGTCGTTTTTTTATAGGTAGGTGCTATACTATTTCCACTTATTAAGTAAGAGAATTCTATGTCACTTTCCTATATTGTCATTGGTATTGTTGTACTCGCGGGCCTCTGGGTCATCTATGCATACAACAACTTCGTAAAATTAGTACAACGCACAAAAGAAGCGTGGGCAGATATTGATGTGCAACTCAAACGGCGCTACGACCTTATTCCAAACCTCGTTGAGACCGTAAAAGGGTACGCCGGGCATGAACGTGCTACGTTTGATGCAGTTACCGAAGCGCGTGCAAAGGCAACGCAAGTCCATGTTGACCCATCCAAGGTCACTGCAGAGCAGATTGCGGCGATGGCAGGAGCGGAAAGTGCACTCACACAATCTCTTGGGAAACTTCTTGCTGTTGCAGAGGCATACCCTGATTTGAAGGCAAATACGAACTTCCTTGAACTTCAGCGTGAACTCTCAGACACTGAAAATAAAATTCAGGCGGCACGCCGGTTCTATAACGGTAATGTTCGTGATCTTAAGATTGCGCTCCAGTCATTTCCTTCAAATGTTATTGGGAATATGTTCAATTTCAAAGAAGAGCAATTCTTTGAACTTGGTGAGG
>CAZCWH010000025.1:9498-10858 GCA_964502345.1 uncultured Candidatus Saccharibacteria bacterium
GGTGAGGCAGACGCAGTAGCAAAGGAGCCGGTAAAGGTTAGTTTCTAACATATGGAAAAAATATACTATAACAAGCTTTGCAGAGATAAGGTCCCAGACATCATTCGTGCAAAAGGATTTGAGTGTGAGGTTCGTGAGACTGACCATGAAGAATACAAGCGCGAAATTATCCGCAAAGTCTTTGAAGAAGCGAGCGGTGTATCAAACCATGATGGAAAGGAACATCTTCTCAAACAACTTGCCGATTTGGTCATCACACTCGATGCGGTCACGACAGAATATGGTGTTACTGACGAGGAACTTGATGCTGCAGTAGAAAAGAGTTACGAAGAGAAGGGTGGGTATGAAGACAGGCTCTATCTCTCATGGTCATCTGACACTGATTACAGTTCTCACGACCAAGGTCACGGATTTGACGATTAACCTATGAAGCAAGCTCTGCGATACCTACTTGGGATTATCTTTTTTGTTACTCCCTTTGTATCGCACGCTGAATATATCAAGTCATTTGATGCTGAAATCGTACTCAACGATGATAGCTCTTTTGTGGTGACTGAAACTATCAACTACGTGTTTTCTGACGAGAAGCATGGAATTTTTCGATATGTGCCTACAAAGCATCCGCAGGCATCATCCGTGTGGTACAAAGAGCGATATACGGAGATTGAAGTGGAAGAAATTCTCATGGATGGGGAGGAAGTACCGTACGAAGTAAAAAAGGAGCGCAGTCGCATCTTTATAAAGATTGGCGACCCAGATACCACTATTACCGGAGAACATACATACGTCATCACCTATACGGTAGAGGGGGGAGTTTCATATCGACCAATTACAGAACTCTACTGGAATGTCACGGGTGAAGATTGGCCAGTTGGTATGGAGAACGTCACGGCAACGCTTATTGCAGATGGAGGGCTCCTCGCGAGCGAACGGGCTTGCTACCGCGGATTGGGAAAAAGCACAGCATCATGTGCGACCACAATAGGCGAAAGTGACCGTGTCACTTTCAGTACGGTAAGACTCGGACCCTCAGAAGGTCTCACGATTGCACAAGGACTCAATCCGGCGAGATTAGAGACACACATACTTGAGCGTACAGAGACCATATTCTTCTGGGCTATAGGTCTATTTGTCTGGTTCTTAGGACTGATTTGGTTTGTGGTGAACTATAAGACAGAAAACAGGACAGGGAACACCATCATCCCTCAGTACGAACCGTATCCTGGAGTTAAGCCCATGTACGCGGGACTCCTCATGGATGGACGTCTTGATGCACGCGATATCACTGCTTGTATTGTCTATCTTGCAGAGCAAGGGTTTCTTAAAATCAAGAAGATTGAGAAGAAGGTACTCTTTTTCT
>CAZCWH010000026.1:0-10593 GCA_964502345.1 uncultured Candidatus Saccharibacteria bacterium
AAGGCAACCATCATTGCGGCAGAGAGAAAAATAATCCCGACTGCAAATGCAATAGGGAGTTCGATTGTCGAGAAACCTCGAGTGTTGCTCTGTATTCGGCTGTGAGAAGTATCGGATTTCATACTATAGTTACCAGTTAATCTGTCCCACTTCATTAATCACTATGAGCTGCTCAATATCGCTACTCCCATGTTTGATAGTGATGGTACCTGCCCCAGAACTGACGTTGGCAGAAAGCTGGTCGAAGATGATATTGAAATTAGTTATCGCTCCGTTTCTCTTGATAATGATATCAGTGTTAGTGAAAGGGGTAATACGGTGCGTGTCCGGATCACTCGTGTTCCAATTTGCACCATCAAAGAGGACATACTCCTTGTTGTCATTATCGACATGAATTCCGTGTGGCGTCTCATCGATATTTGCGAGTGCCTGAGCACGTGCGCCGGCAAGGAGGAGCGACACAAATAAATCACGCTCCTGCGTTACGCTTGAGCGAGCTATTGAACCCTGACTCATGACGAGCCCAATTGAGAGCATAATTCCCGCAAGCCCTAAGACGATAATGATCTCGATGAGGGAGAAACCAGCATGGAGATTTTTTCTCATAGCAGATTCTTAGCGATTACCAATGTGTTTAGTCACTTCATAAATTGGTGAAATGACTGACACCGCAATGAGTCCGACCAAGACTCCCATCACCATGAGGAGTACCGGCTCTATTGAACTTGAAAGATTCTTCGTACTCTCGTCCACTTCAGATTCATAGAGGTCAGAGAGGTATCCGAGCGTATCGGGGAGTGTCCCGGTAGTTTCGCCAATGAGCACCATGTGGGGAAGCATGTCAGGGAAGACATTCGTGTACTTCTGCATGGTTGTCGAGATTTTAACCCCTTTAACCACATGCTCAGCGATATCGAGGTAGGCATTTTTGTATATGACATTTTTGGTGACGTCTGCAGTGATATACATTGCTTCGGTCAGATTTATACCGGCATGGATATTGAGTCCGAGTGTTCGACAGAAGTTTGCTGAGTTGTATGCCCGCGCGATACTACCAACGATGGGGAGTTGGAGAATAAGCCAATCACTTGCTTTGCGGACTGACGGAAAATATTTTCGGAAGAGAGCGTACACGATGAAGGCGATGATGATGCCAACAATCGTGTGGAGTCCCCAATTCTCAAGGTACACGCTCACCGCGAGGAGTGCGCGCGTAGTCCAGGGAAGTGTGATATTGAGTGAAATAAAAATCGGCATAATCTTCGGGAAAATGAAGACCACGAGCATGCCGGTGACGCCAAGGGTGGCTATCGTGATAAAGAGTGGGTAGATGAGGGCTCCACGCACCTTGCGCTCAAGTGACTGCTTCTTAGCGAGCTCATCGGCAAGATAAATAAGGTTTTCAGAAAGTACACCTGCATTCTCACCAACACGGATAATGTTGATCGTAAATTCACCAAAGAGATGTTTGTATTTCTCGAGACTTGATGCGAGTGACTGGCCTGCGGAGAGGTCGTGGATGATGGTTTCAAATATTTTCTGTTTCCGTTTTGATTTGGTCTGGTTACGTATCATCGTCACACTCTCTACAAGCGACACTCCAGCTTTTACGAGGAAGGAGAGTCGCTTCGCGAAGAGAACTTGTTCGTTGATTGAAAATCGTATGAAACTTGAAGACGCTGGCGCAACGCGCGAAGTCTGTATAGGTAATGCTTGGTGATGAGAAGAGCCGACTTCAGCAGTCGCTCTGCGCTTAACGATGAATAGTGCGCGTAGTTTTGCAAACATAGAATCGTCGTAGGAATCTATTCGTGTATGGTCCTGAGTACTTCGGAGATAGTTGTTTTACCTGTTTCTGCTTTGTGTAAACCGTCTTCAAACATAGTAGTCATTCCCTCAGCAATTGCAATATCACGTATTGCGACTGAAGAAGATTGCTTCAAAATAGCCTCACGAACTGCTGGGGACACCACTAAAACCTCATAAATACCAATCCTGCCTGCAAAGCCTGTCCCTTCACACTCAGTACACCCCTTTCCCTTATAGAAGGCTTGGGGGATTTTGTATCCAGCCTTTGTAAGGCGTTCCGGAAGTGAGTGCATAAGACTTTCTCGCTCTGCATCGGTCACCTTGACCGCCTCCTTACACTTTTCACAAACTTTGCGTACAAGACGTTGTCCGATAGCGATATTTACCGTGGATGCAACGAGGTACGCATCGATACCCATATCGAGGAGGCGCGGGAGTGTTGTCGCAGAATCATTTGTGTGGAGTGTGGAAAGGAGGAGATGTCCCGTGAGCGCAGTATTCACGGCGATGCTCGCCGTTTCACCATCACGAATTTCTCCCACCATGATGATGTTCGGGTCTTGCCGAAGAATTGAGCGGAGACCAGCAGCAAAGGTGAGGTTCGAGCGTTGGTTAATTTGAATCTGGGTAATTCCTTCAATCGCATACTCAATAGGGTCTTCAATCGTGATAATAGAAACCTCCTTTGTATTGAGCATTTTAATGAGCGTGTAGAGGGAAGTTGTCTTCCCAGAACCAGTTGGTCCTGTGGCAAGAATCATGCCGTAAGGCTTTGCAATTGCCTGCATAATTTTTTTACGATCAGCCTCATTAAACCCAAGCATCTCGAGTGTGAAGTTTGATGCGTGGTCTGATAGTAGTCGTAGCACGACGTTTTCACCGTAGTACGTTGGTGTTATCGAGACGCGCACATCGATGGGAGAGTTATCCTTGGTCATGAGTCGGAATCGTCCGTCTTGCGCTGCCTGATGTTCATCAGTACGAAGTCCCGAGAGCACCTTAATGCGTGAAATAACTTCAGGCAAAATGCTTTTTGGGAATGAGCACTTATCTTGAAGAACTCCATCGATGCGGAGGCGCATGATGACATCTGATTCAGTCGGGTCGATGTGGATGTCTGAGGCACGGAGATCGTGCGCTTCTTCAATACACGTTTGTACAAGCTCGATAATCGGAATTGGTCCTTGTCTCGCGAGAACGTCGTTCACACTGCACAGCGACATCGGCGCACTCACACGTGGTACTTCTTGCTTCACACCGATACGGCCGAAGTTCATAGTAGTTTTGATTATACCTCCGGAAAGACCCTTTAACCACTCAGTTAAAATGGGGAAATCACAAAAAACAAAGCCCCGCGTGAAATTTGCGGGGCGGGAAATGGGGCAGGAGCTTTCAGTTCGTCACGTGTGGTGTATCAGTGATTATCTCCAGAATCGCCTCTTTGAGCGATTGTTCGTGTAGCTCGGCCATCACGAGTACATTGAAGACGATCAGCTCCGCTCGTGTTAGCCCGCTTGGGCGCCCAAATACGGGAGACTCGGCGTAAAAGGGTAGTTCGTCTTGCTTGTATTGTGCGATGAGCGCACAGCTTTCTCGAATTTCCTTGGGGTCCATGTCGAGTACCTTTTCCTTGGCGCACCCGAGGCACGACTTGGTAATGTAGTAGGTATTGAAGACGTCATCAGGAGGCGGACTGTGCATGCACATCTTTGGGCCGTGCTTGCCACAGCAGAGGTCATACTCCTCCATACATTGAGCACAGAGCGTGAGCATGACATCTTTCATGTCGTCTTCGTCCGAGCAGTCAAGGACAACTATGGGCTGGAGACCTTTGGTACTACCGCACTCGTCACAACATGAGGCAGTTGGCATGTTGACCCTCGTGGTTGAACAAATCAGCTCACAATGTACTCCGCAAGGAATAATTTATCAAATTGGCAAAAAAATTGCCCGCAGGGAAGCGGGCAATCTCGTTTTAAAGCGGTCTGCTCTAAAAACGGTAGTTCAGTGTTGTTAAGAACGTTTGGTACGCACGGGCATTACCTTGGTCGATGTCGGGGACGTATCCAACCGTGAATGTGAACTCACGGTAACGAACTCCAACGTACGGGTATCCGCCAGGGAAGACATACGTCTTGTTGTTCCACACGTTTTCATACCGCGCGACGCCGACTGCACCACCCACGAGTATCGAAATATCCGCTGTGATGCGAAAGGGGTAGTGTGCGCCGATACCTGCTTGGACGAGCGAACCGCCAGTGGAATTCCGCACGATGTAGTCTCCTTCGAGGTACACCTCGAAGCCGTATTTCTCACCGAGGTAGTAGCGAAGTCCGAGACCGGGGTTCGACTCGTTGAACTTCTTGTCCTGTGGAGCATCTTCGAGGTGATATGAACCTCCCCAGAGGAGTACTTCCCAGTTCTCTCCATGGGCGGTAGGTGCGAGCATCGCAAAAATGAGGGTGACGAGAGAAAGAACGATGGTTTTCATGCACTTCTCCTCAAGTGGTTGAGCGAATCTAGGACGACACTACTACATCTAGACGTATTGGCAAGCATAAAACAAAGCCCACGAAAATCCGTGGGCCCTTGAGGTCGACCAAACTTCATGTACCGAGCATCTCTGCAAGTCTGCCGCTCT
The DNA here is from genome assembly GCA_964502345.1 of uncultured Candidatus Saccharibacteria bacterium. Taxonomy (GTDB): domain Bacteria; phylum Patescibacteriota; class Minisyncoccia; order Phycocordibacterales; family UBA918; genus Damh-18. The sequence goes on from CAZCWH010000026.1 coordinate 4,451, forward strand.
CGTGAATCATCGCGAGATCTTCATACCCACCGACATACTCACCTTCGATGAAAATCTGCGGAACAGTGCGCTTCCCAGTCCTGTCCACCATTTCCTTTCTGCAGGTGTCGTCCAGATCGATGCGACGCTCACGGATTTCAGTTACTTTGTAGCGATTTTGAAGCAGCGCCTTCGCTCGAGCGCAGAACCCACACGCACCTGACGTGTACATCGTGACCGGTTTCATTCTTCTCCTTCGTGGTTGAACTCCGCTTCGTATACTACTCCACGTATGCACGAGAAATCAAATAGAAATGGTTGAGGATATTTGGTACACCGGTGGAGATAAAACAAGCCCCGCAACTGCGCGGGGCTGTACTTCGACGGGCTTACCTACGTTGGTTTGTGGAGGAGCCACCTGATTCTGGGCTCGTGCCTCTGCGGTGACTTGAGGCATAGCTCGCGAAAACGTTCACGGACCTCATCGCTCTGCGCGCGGAGGAATTCCCTCGACTGTCTGAACGGAAAGTACTCACTTACGTAGTCGAAGTCGCTCGGAGCGACCATGAGCACACGAGCGAGTGTGTTCAGGTTGTGTTCTGACGTGTCGCCCGAAAGAATGATGTTCTTCACGGTCTCCTCGAGACGGTCGCAGTGCTCGCTGTACGTCTCAGTCCTCAGGCGCTCAGGGAAATCAAAAACGGTAGTCACCATCTCGTTCCTTTCAGAAAGAGTTTCTCTGCAAAGAGGGTACGATATATATGTGCACGGGTCAAATAGAAATGAGATATTTACACAGGCAGAACTTTGTTGTACCGTATGCGACAGCGATCTTGTTCCTGACTCTGGGGGAGTAAAGCATGGCTACAATATGGTATCTGTGGGCAATTGGCGATGATCAACCAACAAATGAGTACATCGCAAAGGTGGTTGGAGATCAGTACACCGAGCACGAACACAAGGACAAGCTCTGTGCAGACGGAAAGCGGCGGAACCTCTTCGAGTGCCCGCGTGGGTACGATAACGTAAAGTCGGCAATCTCTGGCATCAGCGAGTACGGTTTGAAGCTCGAGGTTTTCAAGGAGGACATCGAGGATGTCGTCGTACAGTACGAGCTCTGGAAGAAGCCCGTGCGGAAGACTGCCCGGGCGCGCAAATTCCTCAAGGGGTTTGGACCGAAAAAAATATAGACCGAACCCTCGGAACGATGTGTCCAGTTTTGACCTCCATGCAGCAATGCGTGGGGGTTTTTTGTATGAGGACTCATTTGGTTGCTTTTTTGACTAGTTTGTAACAGCTTGTTCCTTCTGCCGGCTTTCTCTTCACAAGGTCGTGTATTTATACGTCTCTAATTTAAATTATTTATGATTGACACCAAAGCTACGGACGTAAATGCTGAACAAGCAGAAAAGGACTCTTTAGAAAAGGCTCGAATCGCGCGAGAAGCACAAGAAAAGGCAGCAAAGGAACATGAGGCTAAAGCTGATGAACATGAGGAAGATAGTGAGGAGTAAAAATATCTTCACATACATTTTCTTTGTCTTGTAAAAGCATTTCTCCTCACGTAAAGAAAAATCCCCGAAAGGGGATTTTTCTGAACCGCATCTACACTCACGAAGACGGAGAGGGAATGAAGTGCCGTTGTGTATGGGGGCAGTAATCCACATACCCGCCATTTGACATATACCCCCAGGGGGGTATACTACGGAGTATGAAATTAGAAAAAGAAAAATTGATTCGTCGTCTCAAAATTATAGAGGGCCAGGTCAGAGGTCTTCAGGAGATGATTGAAAAAGATACCTATTGTATTGACGTCATTACCCAAGCTTCTGCAGTGAAGCAGGGTATATCAAACGTCGAAGATAAGCTTTTAGAGCAGCATCTTGGGCATTGTCTCGTCAATCAAATCAAGGAAGGGAAATCAGCCAAGGCCACTGAAGAAATTATCAAAGTGTATCGTTTAAAGAGAAAGTAAAATGAAAGTATCAATATATGCCACAGTGGGGCTTGTAATCTCTGGAATGGTTTTGGGTGTTGCCTTTGGATATTACCTCACTCCTGAATACAAAACCTCCATGTATGAAAGTGACGTAATGAGTCTGGGTCAGGCAGACAGGACTTTTGATTTGCGATATGTAAATGCCATGATTGCTCACCACCGTGGGGCAATGCTTCTTGCTGAACAGCTAGGCAAAAATACCACCCGACAAGAAATGAAGGCTCTTTCTGAAGATATCTTAACAGGTGAACCAAAAGCCATCGCTGAGCTATATGCGTGGAAGAAGGACTGGTACGGAGACACAAAAAGTGTCAGAGATCCAATCGTGGCAAACCTTGGTCCTGCTGGTGATACGTTTGATCTACGTTTCCTCAATGCAATCATCGCTCACCATGAGGCTGGTATAGATATGACAAAAGAGACGAGACTAAAATCGAGTCGAGCGGAGATACTGGATAATGCAAATGCAGTTGAGGCATTCCTTTCAAATGGACTTCTGACACTCAAGGGGCTTAGAAGTACTTGGTACAACATTTAATACTATGACTACTCGAATCTTAAAAGTTAAAGGAATGCATTGTGCGAGTTGTGCATCCATCATCAGTAAGAAGCTATCCACCTTGCCGCACATTCAGTCTGTCACGGTTAACTATGGGAATGAAAAGGCAAGAGTTGAGTATGACGAGAGTCAGGTATCAATCCACTCCATGAATGATGAAATAAGTAAGCTCGGGTACTCTTTTGTATCTGAGACGGATCGTATCGAGGGTGAACATGATCATGCTGCAATGGGAGAAAACGAGCTCGATGAACTAAAAAATAAAACTGAGTTTATCATCCCAGTCACGCTCGTAGTATTTGGTCTCATGATGTGGGATATTCTTGCCCGAACAACTACGCTGGTTCCAAATCTACCCATTCCAATGGAACTTTTTAATACCATTGGAATGGTGTTAGCCACGATCGCATTGTTTTGGGTTGGTAAGCCCTATTTGCTTGGAGTGACAAGATTCTTACGGCACAGAGTTGCAAACATGGACACACTTATTGGGCTTGGTACGCTCGTTGCATACACGTATAGCATGCTCGTAACACTCCTACCTTCACTCGGGGTACTATTGCGTGTTCCCGAGTATACCTATTTTGATGTCACTATTGTCGTCATTGGTTTTATAACATTAGGGAAGTATCTTGAGGCACGATCAAAAAAGAAGACGGGGGATGCTATCGAGAAATTGCTCAATCTTCAAGCAAAGACCGCTATCGTTATTCGTGACGGTAAAGAAATTGAAGTAAAGATTGACGAGGTTCTGCACGGTGACAAGATCGTCATAAAGCCAGGTAGCAAGATTCCTGTCGATGGGTTGGTACTTGAAGGAGCCTCATTCGTTGATGAATCAATGGTTTCCGGTGAGCCAATCCCGGTGGAAAAAAAGATTGGTGATACGGTGGTTGCCGGAACAATTAACACGAGTGGTTCATTTGTATTTGAAGCCAAGAAGATTGGCAAAGAAACGTTGCTGTATCAGATAATTAAAATGGTAGAAGAGGCACAGGGGAGTAAAGCTCCTATCGAGGCGCTCGCTGACAAAATTTCTGGGATATTTGTGCCGATTGTACTTGTTATTGCGTTTGTCTCTCTTGCCGTCTGGCTCACCGTAGGGACTCAATTTATTGGTTTCTCACAAGCACTGTCACTAGGGATTCTCTCATTCGTGAGTGTACTGGTTATAGCCTGTCCTTGTGCTCTCGGTCTTGCAACACCTACTGCAATTATTGTTGGGGTAGGTAAAGGTGCCCGAAATGGAATTCTTATTAAAAACGCAGCGGCGCTTGAGCATTTGCATAAGGCAGATACTGTGGTGGTAGATAAGACCGGTACCATTACGATTGGTAAACCAACGGTGGTTAACATACACAATGTATCTCAATTGAGTGATGATGATTTTGTGCGAATCATTGCTTCACTCGAAAGTAAATCTGAGCATCCCATTGCACATGCCATTACGCAGTATGCAGAGAATAAAAACATATCGTTAGCAAAGGCATCAGACTTCTCAATCATTCAGGGTAAAGGTCTCAAGGGTGTGGTTGATGGTGCAGAATACTTTATCGGTAACGATCGGTTGCTCGGTGAGCTTGGAATTTCTTTTGACCAAAGACAACTAGAGCAATACACCTCACAAGGAAAGACCCCAGTGCTTATAAGTACTAAGGATGACTTTTTGGGGTTTGTCATGGTTGCAGACGAAGTGAAGAAGGAGTCAAAGGATGCAATTGCGAGTCTACATGCACTCGGTATAAAGGTAATCATGCTCACTGGTGATGATGAGAAGACCGCTAAATACATAGCCTCTCAAGTTGGTATAGATGAAGTAATCGCTCATGTATTGCCACAGGACAAGATGGATAAAATAAAAGCACTTCAAGCTCAAGGGAAAATTGTTGCTATGGCTGGTGACGGTGTGAATGATGCACCAGCACTTGCTCAGGCGAATATTGGTATCGCCATGGGGACAGGAACGGATGTGGCTATTGAATCAGCAGGCATCATACTTCTTCATGGTGATATTTCTAAACTTGTAAAAGCTATTAAACTCTCGAAGATCACCATGCGAGGGATAAAGCAGAATCTCTTCTGGGCTTTTATCTATAACATTGTAGGTATTCCACTTGCTGCAGGTTTGTTTTATCCGATATTTGGCTGGTTGCTAAATCCGATATTTGCCGGATTTGCTATGGCCATGTCATCAGTCTCGGTCGTATCAAACTCACTTCGCATTAAGGCTAAAAAATTATAATTAGTATGACTACACAACAACAAACATATACCTTCCACGTACATGGCATGCACTGCAACGCTTGTGTACTTATGACGGAGAGCGAGCTTGGTGATCTTCCTCATATCACTCGCGTTACCTCAAGTCTTAAAAATCATTCAGTAGAAGTTACTGGAGACTTTGGTGATAAGACGGAAGCGCAGATTGCGGAGGAGCTTACGATACCACTTAGGCCACACGGCTACACGGTTTCAGTTGAGAAAAAGCAGCATATTGCGAAATGGGAAGAATTCAAGCTGGCGGTTCCGATAGCTCTTGGGTTTGCTCTCATCTTTGTAGTGCTTCAGAAATTAGGAATTGTGAATCTTATTAGCGCAGGTAATGTGACCTATGGCACAGCATTTGTGATTGGTATCATTGCTTCGCTTTCAACGTGTATGGCGGTCGTTGGGGGCTTAGTCCTCTCGATGTCCGCAACATTTGCAAAAGAAGGGGATTCGGTCAGACCACAACTGATGTTTCATGTAGGACGAGTAGTCGCATTCTTTGTGCTTGGTGGAGTCATTGGAGCAATTGGATCTGCATTTACGCTGAATACATCAGCAACGTTTGCTTTGAGTGTACTCATAGGAATTGTCATGCTTATTCTCGGTATCAATCTTCTGGACACGTTCGAGTGGGCTAAGAAGTTGCAGCCAACGATCCCAAAGCTTATTGCAAAGCACGCACATGAAGTTTCGAAGTTCAATCACACACTCACACCACTCCTTGTTGGTGTTGCGACTTTTTTCCTACCATGCGGATTCACACAATCAATGCAGCTCTATACTCTAAGCACCGGAAGTTTCCTCACGGGGGGACTTACTATGCTTGCGTTCGCACTCGGTACATTACCGGTTCTCGCCCTCATCAGTTTTAGTTCACTCAGTATTCAAAAGAGTTCGCATGCGGGAATATTTTTTAAGACAGCGGGACTGATAGTTATCATGTTCGCTCTCTTTAATCTCATTAATAGCTTGGCGGTTATTGGAGTCATATCACCGGTATTCAATTTCTAGTATAATCTTGATTATGAAAGCAACTATTATCTCAATCATTGTAGCTACGGTCCTCATTGGAGGAGCTTTCATGCTCACGAGAACTAGTGGTACAGAGAAAGTGGTAAACGTAAACAACGTCACCATCGTTGATGGAAAACAAATTATAGAGATAGATGCCAAGGGTGGCTACTTGCCTCAAAAAAGTGTTGCCAAGGCTGGTCTTCCAACAATTATTCGGTTCAACACGCAGGGAACTTTTGATTGCTCATCATCAGTTCGTATTCCGAGCTTAGATATAACAAAAACATTACCTCAATCCGGAGTAACGGATATTGATATTGGTAC
>CAZCWH010000027.1:0-10516 GCA_964502345.1 uncultured Candidatus Saccharibacteria bacterium
GCTAAAAAAGCCTGCCCGGTACTGCTGCATAAGTGTCAGTGGGAAAGCACCATTGTCTGCAAATGTCATTTCACGTAAATCACGCACAAGTCTTTCGACTCCGTTGCGCGCATGATCAACTTCATACGATTGAGCAATCGTATACCCATGAATGCGATAAAACGAAACGATACTTTCCATAAGTGCTGTCATTATCGCCAAGAAAAGTGCCACAACGACAATCGTCTCAACAAGAGTTAGACCTGCATGAGTCCATTTGTTTTGATGTGGTTCAAGATATTTCATATGAACTATCTACGGTGCAAGGATAACGTTGAGTGTCTCAGTCCCATCAACAACGACACCGGTAAGCGTCTGGGTTGTATACCCGGCCTTCTGCACTACAATCTGATAATCATTATTATTCGCAAGGCCGGCATCAAAGAATACCTGGCCACATGCAGAAGTGGTGTGTGAATCAAGAAATCCTGCTCGCGACATTTCAACATCAGCGCCAACGATAGGGTCCCCATCCGGGTCAACAACCTCTATGCGCATAGAATAGAGAGAGGAAGGTACGAGGGTGAGTTTAAGTGTGTCACTTACCCCTGGGTCGAGTGCATACGGTAGACTGGGACATGCTTCGCTAATATCATAAATCCCAGTATCAAGTACAAGGTTATAAAAGTCCCATTCTAAATTTGAAAGTTGTACTTCTCCTCCCGCGTCAGTGCTGTGACTCCCTTCATATTTATAGATTGGCTGTAAAGCCAATGTCGTGCCAATAGTTTTACTCCCCGTGAGTGTAAATGGGACCGTAGCAATACTTGGTTCCGTAATAATGTAATCAATATACCAATCTTGAAGCGCTGGAGTTTCATTCACATCGCTTGACGTGAACTCTCCCCCAACCACCAGTGCCGGGTATGTTACAACATCTAGACCTGAGATATTTATTGGTCCAGAACTGAAACCAACTGAGTTCCCTGGCAAATCAGCGTCAGGAACAAGCGTATACGTACTTGTTCCTGAAAGAGTGTACACACTTACCTTAAACGACGTGCTTGCGGGGACTGTGGCTGTCCATCCGATTGTGTTCCATGCCGTTATAACACTGGGATTTGTGGTGGTCGCATATACCCTACCGTCCGACAGATACGCGCCTGCACCTCCGGCAAGAACTATATCCCCCGACGATTCAATCACGTTCGTACTTGCAGCAATATCACTCATGTCTGAAAAATCATCTGAAAAGATATCACTTGTCGATGGTCCAATTGTTCGAACAAGAAGGTCACTGAGCTCATCAATCTGAAAATTCATTGTAGAAACTGCTGCCGGAAGCACTGCAACATGTGGAGTTGAGGGATTGGGGTTTGTAGCAGTGGCAGAATAGGTTTGATCAGTTGAATACCCCCCTCTCGAGACAGTAATTTGATAATTTGCACCTGCTGGAGCGCCTGAAAACATCGCAATACCTTCAGTATTTGTATTCCGTATTACATCAATTGTTGACGTAGTTGTGTTGTTATATACGTGCACCTGAGCACCTGTAACCGGCAGTACTCCAGCGTCAAATACATTGACGGTCAGTGTGCCCCCTCCCGCTGTGGATTCAATCCCTGGCGGCACAATCTTGGTGATTAAAAAGATAGTGCTCGTTCCATTTTGGTTTTGCCACGAATACTCAACTTTTACCTCCTTATAATCCGCAACGATACTATTTGTGTCCAATGCTCCAGTACCATCCTCCGGAGAATCGACATACTGAATGAGCACGCGTTCATGGTACACGGTGCTATTTAAAGATGTTGTTGAGTTTTGAGGAATTGCGCCACTTGGAATCCCGCTCACGGTACCGATATCATCATATGCAAGTGAACGAATATATTCGATACGTTCACTGGCAAGTGCAAGCGCACCCGTAGAAGATTTTGTAGCGCTCGTAAGTTTCATCGCAAATTGTACAGAAGAGAAGAGACCCCCAAAGACAAGCACGAATACCGCAACAGTAACGAGAAGTTCGACAAGTGTGAACCCTTGGTTCTGTCGATTGGTAAGACGCCTGTATTGCATACTAATTAATGCTATCTGAAATTGAATAGATTGGAGCAATCATTGCGAGGGCAAAAAATCCAACGGTGCTACCGATGAGTACCATGAGTATCGGTTCAATAATTGTTGAGAGATCTTTTGTCTTTTGATCAATTTCTGATTCATAAAATCCTGCCATTTCCTCAAGCATATTTGATATTTGCCCTGTTTCTTCACCAACCGAAATCATTTCTCCAACAAGCACTGGGTAGAACTTTGTTTTTTCTATAAATACTTCTGAGAGGGCCGTTCCCTTCTCAACGCGTGCAGCAGCTTCAGCAAGAATCGCTTTATAATAAATGTTCTGCACGACGTCTCGTGTAATATTAATTGAACTAATCACATCGACTCCTGACTTTAGGAGCGAAGAGAGAGTCCGAGCGGTGCGAGCAGCATTTACTTCTTTCACAATAGTGCCAATAACCGGGATTTTAGTGAACGCAAAATGGAATATGCGTTTCCCGATCATGGTACGAAGAAAATAGGTGAAACCAACGATTGTGAGAATCATTCCTCCGAGGACGAGTAGTGAGTGCTGACTCATGAAATCACTGACGGTAATCAAAATTTGTGTCGTGATCGGGAGTTCGACATTCATTTTAGTGAATGTAGTCGTAATCGACGGAACAACATAAATCATCATGAGAACCCCAATAATCACCATGACTCCAATCACGATACTTGGATAAATCATCGCTCCTTTAACTTTTTTCTTAAGTGTAGAACTCTGCTGCATTTGAATACTGAGATTGCCGAGGGCTTCAGAAAGTTGTCCCCCTTCTTCTCCAGCGCGCACCATGGCGACATAGAGATCAGAAAATATCTTTGGGTACTCAGCGAGTGTTGCATTGAATGGTTGACCACGATTAATTCCCTCTTGAATTCCACGCATTACCTCTTTAAGTTTCTGATTCTTGGTCTGACGCTCGATGACTGAGAGTGATCGGGTAAGCGGTAGTCCAGCCTTAATCATGGAGGAAAGATTGCGCGTCATAGCAACCTGCTCATCAGCTTTGACTCGTCCCAAGAATGAATTGATTTTTTCAGCATTAAAAAATTTCTGAAGAGAAAAAGACGTTGCCTCCGTAACACTTAAAACAGTGTGTCCGTTCGTTCTCGCGATGTCATACACCGCATAACGATCGGTTGCTTCAACGGTTTCCGTTACCGGAGTACCATCTGACGTCGCTCCTTTATAGGTAAATCTGTCCATATTAAATACAAATTACTCGGAGATGACCCGAAGCACTTCTTCAATGCTCGTCTGCCCGAGCGCTGCCTTATAAATACCGTCTTCAATCATGGTGAGCATACCCTCTTTTCTGGCCTGTATTTCTATAGCATCAGCCGTCCCCTGACTCATTACGAGTTCCTTAAGACTTGGAGACATGTGGAGCACTTCATGAATACCGATACGACCTTTGTACCCATCTTCTGCGTCAGGTGTGGCCTTTGGATGATAGAACGGGATACTGTTCCATGTTGCATTACCTTTTGCTATTCCCTCTTTTTTCAGTGCCTCAAGAACCCGATCAAGATCAACGTACTTTCCAATATCAGCTTTTTCATTTGCGCTGAGTGTGTACGACTCTTTTGATTCTGTAAGACGACGTACGAGACGCTGCCCTACCGCAACACGAAGTGTTGAAACAAGGAGGAATGTCTCAACACCCATATCGACGAGGCGCGCAACAGTGGCTGATGCGGAGTTTGTGTGGACGGTGGCAAGCACGAGGTGTCCAGTGAGCGCAGCATTAATTGCGAGACTTGCTGTTTCTTGGTCACGAATTTCTCCCACCATGATAATGTCAGGATCTTGACGCATGAGTGAGCGAAGACCGTTTGCAAAACTGAAACCGATATCAGGCTTGACCTGAGTTTGGTTCACGCGAGGCATCTGGTATTCAACCGGATCTTCAATGGTTGATATGTTGACTTCAGGAGTATTTAAAATATCGAGTACCGTATAGAGTGTCGTTGTTTTTCCTGAACCAGTTGGACCTGTCACGAGAATAATTCCCGTTGTTTGTTTCGTGGCTTCATGCAAACGTTCGAGCGCCTGGCCATGGAATCCGAGTCCTTCAAGCGTAAAGCCTGAACGACTCTCACGGAGAAGACGCATTACAATTTTTTCACCAAAGAAAATCGGGAGTACCGAAACACGGAACGAAACCTTTTGTCCTTCCATTTCCATTTTGAAACGACCATCTTGCGGAAGCCGCTTTTCATCAAGTTTCAAATTTGAAAGCACTTTGATACGCGCTGAAATTGTAGGCGATGCATGCTTTGGAAGTGACATGGCATCATGGAGGATACCGTCAATACGGTATCGAACGAGAAGTTCATTCTCCATTGGCTCTATGTGAATATCGGAGGCTCCCTGGATGATTGCATGCCGAAGGAGTGTATCGACAACACGCACAACAGGAAGATCTTCAGCCATCTTCTTGAGGTCTGCTTCAGAAGTTTTCTCGTCACCATCCTCTTTGAGCACCTTGAGCGCCAAGGTCTCCTTCATAATAATGTCCCCAAACTCATCCTTAAGAGTCTTTTGGTACTGCATGAGGACATTCTTCATCGACTCAGTATCAGTGAGTCTTGGAAGAATCTTGAGTCCAACTTTTTTCTTAACAAAATCTATCGCAGAAAGATCTGCAGTATCGAGCATTGCCACCTCAAGTGAGTCCTCTGCCTTTTTATAGGCAACAATATTGTGGTGCCGCGCGATTGGCTCAGGAATGAGAGAGAGTACGGAAAAATCAATCTTAACGTCCTTAAGAGAAACGAATGGTACGCCAAGTACATAGGACTCCACACGGCGAAGATCGTCTTCCGTCATTGAGCCTGACGACACAAGTGCGTCGGCGAGTGTACGCTTTTCTTCAGCAGCAACTCGTTCGGCAACTTCAATATCCTTCCGGGACACAAGTCCGGAATCAATAACAAATCGCTTTAGTTGTGCATCTTGTATTCGCACAGTTCTCCAAATAGCTCGAAAGAGCAGTTACAACTCAAGTATATCATTCATGCATAGAGAAACTCTTTGATGCGTGTATATAAATAGTATGTGAGTTCGAACTTTAAAATGAAAAAGCAGGAAACGACTTGTATCTGACACTCTTTGAGAAAGGCTTTTTGACAATCACCTATTTTTTGGTATACTCGTCAGAACGACTGAACGTCGGCCACATACGGCCGGCATTTTTTTGTTAAAAAATTTATACAACTCTTAAGAGGAATACCTCGCTATACATATTATGTTTGACTTAAAAGTAATCAATTCCGTTCTCGATCAGATGGAAGATGAGCGTGGCATCGGCCGCGAAAAAATGATCGACGCGATTGAACAGGCGCTCGCAACTGCATACAAAAAAGAATTTGGGAAACGCGGACAGATAATCCGTGCGCATTTTGATATAAACTCAGGAGCAACAACATTCAACCAAGTTAAGGTTGTTGTTGATGAAACCACAGCTCGAGTTGAGGAAGAACCTGTGGAAGGCTCTGAAGTTGAAGAGGTTGAATCACGTGGACGGAAGCATGTTGAAGAGGAAGAAGTTCCAAGTGAAGATGGGGACGCTCGTGTGCGATTTGACCCCGAAAAGCACATCCTTATTGAAAATGCGCGCCTCATTAAGCGCGACGTGACTCTCGGTGAGGAACTTATATTCCCACTTGAGCCAAAGGATGACTTTGGTCGCATTGCTGCACAGACTGCAAAGCAGGTTATCATCCAAAAGATTCGCGAAGCTGAGAAAGAATCAGCACTTTCAGAATTCGGACAAAAAGAAGGTGATATCGTCGTTGGTCATGTCCAGCGATTCGAGCGCGGAAATCTCTATATCGACCTCGGTCGCGTTACGGGCGTTATGCCGTACGATGAGCAGATTCCGGGGGAACGATTTAAACCAGCGGAGCGTATTCGGGCACTCCTCGTCTCAGTTGATGAGACTCCGCGTGGTATTTTCCTCAAACTTTCTCGTTCGCACCCTACATTCCTTGAGAAACTATTTGAAATTGAAACGCCAGAGCTCCAAAACGGCACCGTGCTTGTAAAGGCAATTGCTCGCGAAGCAGGCTCTCGTTCTAAGATAGCAGTATTCTCAACTGACGATCACATTGATCCGGTTGGTTCACTCGTTGGGCAACGTGGTGTTCGTGTTTCGACAGTTATGAGTGAACTCGGTGGTGAGAAGATTGATATTATTGAATGGTCAGCAAACCCAGCCGAGTTCATTGAAGATGCCCTCTCCCCTGCACAGGTAATGAAAGTGACCATAGAAGAAGCAACTGCTGAGCAAACTGAAGATACACGTGGTCGCTCAACAGTGCTCGTGGCTCCAGATCAACAGTCGCTCGCTATTGGACGAGGTGGGCAAAATGTTCGCCTCGCTGCAAAACTTACTGGATGGAAGATTGATATCATTTCTGCTGGTAACGACGCTGAGAAGGAAACCAAAGTAACTGAGACTGAGTTAAAGTCAGACGAAGTCAAAGAAGGTTAATCACGAATAATATTTACCATGAACTTACTTCACGATATCGCACCGGGTACAGCAGAAGAGATGAATGTCATTATCGAGATACCAAAGTACTCAAAAAATAAGTACGAGATTGATAAAGCGACAGGACTCATCGCGCTTGATCGAGTCATGCACTCTGCACAAGATTACCCTTTCGACTACGGATTTGTGCCACAAACACTCTGTGGTGATGGAGACGCACTTGATGTTGTGCTCATAACAACATACCCACTCTTGCCAGGAATTCTCGTTAAGGCGCGTCCTGTCGCAATCATGGGGATGATCGATGGAGGTGAGGAGGACGATAAAGTTGTTGCAGTCCCTGTTGATGACCCTCGCTTTGATGACGTTAAGGACTTAAATGATTTGAATTCACATTTCACAAAGGAAATGACTCATTTTTTTGAGACCTACAAAAAAATCCAAAACAAAGAAGTTAAAATCGGTGCATGGAATGGAGCAAAAGAGGCCAAAGAAGCTTTTGTGAAAAGTATCGAGATGTACAAAGGGTCGCCTAAAGCATAGGGATAGTAAATACTGTGCATAAAACAGCTCGGCACATAGTGCCGAGCTGTTTTATACTGTCTATATAGCGTCACTTAGGGTATTTATGAGTCTCTCCAAGAAATTTTCTATGAAATTTACTCTCTGCAAGAAACAGTACATTTATCTAGCACTTGCAGTTATTAGTCTCGCACTCGCGCTCACTACACGTGTCTTTGCACAGGAAATGGCACCGACAGAAAATGGAAGTGGTGCCGAGCAGGTCGAATCACGACTGACAGATGAGAATACGCAGGCTGGAGAACGAAGATCAGGTCTCAAACTTGCGGTGCAAGACCGTATTGTAAATCTTTCTCAAAATGTAACTGGGAAAATGCGTGCTGCAGTAAATCGGATGGAGCAAATTATCGGGCGCATTGATGCGCGAACGACACTGCTTAAAGGACAAAACATCGACACAGTTGCTATAGAGTCCTCCGTACAATCTGCAAAAAACTCACTGGCATTTGCAAAAAACAAACTTCCTCTCATTGATGCTTTTGTTATTGAACAAGTATCCTCAGAAAATCCTGCTGAATCATTCAAGAATATCAAGTCGGAATTTGCTGCAATCCGTGATGCTATTCGAAACACTCACAACATACTTATATTTACCGTTTCTCTTCTTAAGGAAGCCGCTGACAAATCTGGAGACACAACCGATATGCAACAATCAGATGATACAGCGACATCCTCAACGGACTCATCAAATTAACGTTTCATTACTAACTAATATCGATCGTATGGAAGGAGACAACACAACAGATACAACCACAATGAAGATGCCGGAGGGAGCGTCGAGAGGTGTTACACACTCGCACCTCGGACCAATCTTGGGAGTCTTACTAATTCTATTGGTCATTATTGCAGTCGGTTTGTATCTTTGGGGGGCGGAACTCATGAGGAATACATCAACAAACTCTGAGACAGGACGTGTAATCGTGAATGATGAACCAGAAACTCCCCGCGCTGAGGCAGATATTCAGATTCTTGAAACGCTTAGTCCATCAAACGAAATTAGCGCCATTGAAGCAGATGTGATGAGCACAAACCTAGACTCAATTGACGCCGACATCTTGGTAGCTGAGCAGGAACTAAATGCGGCCGTTGGTGCTCAGTAACCACCCCTCCCTGATTTATTACGCCGACCAAGCATTTGGTCGGCGTTTTAGTTTGCAATTACCCTTTTCCCGTGTACACTATTTCACTTATGACACATGAAGAATTGCAACTAATACAAGTCGAGAAGCAAGAACACTCTACGGTAAAAATCACGGGAGAGATTCCGTTTGTGTACCTTGAGAAGCAACGGGCCAATGCGCTCAAGCATCTAGGAAAAGACATGGAAATTGCTGGTTTCCGCAAGGGTCACATCCCTGAAAAGGTACTCATTGAGCGTGTTGGTGAAATGATGGTGCTTACCGAAATGGCAGAACGCGCGCTCCATGATGCATACCCAAAGATTATTGAGACTCACAAGCTCGAAGTTATTGGGTATCCCCAAATAAGTATCACAAAGATTGCGCCAGGAAACCCCCTTGGGTTCAGTGCAATTGTTGCGGTAATGCCTGAGATTGAGCTTCCTGACTACACAAGCATTGCAAAAGAGATCAACAAAAATAAAGAATCGAAAGATGTTACCGATGACGAAGTTGATACACAAGTTAAAGAAATACTTCGTCAGAAAGTTGCCTACGAAAAACTCCAAGAGAATGCACAGAAAAGTAGTGGGGCTGCGCATGTGCACGATGAACATTGTGATCATGATGAACATACGCACGAGGAGACACCGGTGGAACGCGATGCGGATGGTGAACTGGTACTCCCTGAACTCACCGACGAGTATGTAAAAACATTGGGAAAGCCCGGTCAATTTGAATCGGTTGTCGATTTTAAATCAAAACTCCGAGAACATCTTGCCATTGAAAAGGAAAAGGAGGTCAACTCCACACATCGTGCAAAAATTACTGACGCGATCATTGAGAAGACAAAAATGGAACTCCCGCAGGTCATGATTGATGCGGAAATGAACCAAATGTTTGCCCAGATGGAAGAAGATCTGAATCGGGCACAACTTAATATGGATGAGTATCTCGGTCATATTAAGAAGACAAAAGATGATCTCAAGAAAGAATGGTCACCTGCAGCAGAAAAGCGAGCAAAACTGCAGCTTATCCTCAATGAAATTGCAAAGAAAGACACGGTGAAACCAGACACGAGCCTCGTTGACCATGAGGTTTCCCACCTACTTGAGCGATATAAGGATGCTGATGAAAAGCGCGTGCGGATTTACGTTGAATCAATGCTCACCAACGAAGCAGTCCTCAAAAAGCTTGAGGAAGTTGCGTAACTACCTGCCCCTCACACAAAGCCCCGCGACCAGATGTCGCGGGGCTTTGTGTTTTATTTACTTCTTCTAATGTGGCGTGTGACTTGCAAACTCAGCAATGTCACGACCAACCCGAACAATCCTGTCTTCAAGCTTAGCTTTCATTGTTCTTGCTTCTTGATCTGTTCTTCCTTCGAGTTCGGCAAGTGTTTGGAGTATTGTCCTTCGTTCTTCAAGAAGTACATCCAGATTATTCTGATTTAAAAAATAGTCTTCGTTGTGGGGTTGCATTGATAATGGGACCGTCTGGTCTATTCTCGTGCCAGGTTGTTTGTCTAGATTTTCATGCATACAATGTAAGTCTACCAAGCGTTGGGATGGGCAACAATTTGGTTGTACGCCCTCCCCAATTTACTCCCGCAAGGAGAAATTGATTTGACTGGCGAGGAAAAGCATTATCTGGTATTATGTCCGCCATATGCAATCAAAAATCAATAATTACCTCGTTCCTATGGTGGTCGAAAAGACCCAAGGTGGTGAACGAGCATATGACATCTATTCACGCCTTCTCAAGGAGCGTATTGTCTTTGTAACTGGCGGAATTGATGATGAAATGGCAAATCTCGTGGTCGCTCAGCTTCTATTTCTCGAAGCAGAGGACCCAAAGAAGGACATTGCAATGTACATCAACTCTCCAGGAGGTTCTGTGAGCGCCGGGCTCGGCATTGTCGACACCATGAACCACATCAAACCTGATGTTGCGACCGTCTGTGTAGGTATGGCAGCTTCAATGGGTTCAATCATTCTTTCACAGGGCGCAAAAGGAAAGCGTGGAATCCTCCCCAACGCCGAAGTGATGATCCATCAACCATGGGGTGGAACACAGGGACAGGCCACTGATATTGAAATTACCGCTCGACACATCCTCCGCACACGCGACACACTCAATAAAATGCTTGCCAAAGCTTCAGGGAAGCCGCTTTCACAAATCGAAAAAGATACTGATCGTGATTTCTTCATGACTGCAGAGGAAGCCAAGAAATACGGT
>CAZCWH010000028.1:0-10133 GCA_964502345.1 uncultured Candidatus Saccharibacteria bacterium
AGAACAGAAGACGTTGGTAGTGAACGAGCTCTTCTCGATTTTCCAGAAGCTGTACGGAGGTGTACCAGAATCGATGGGGCCAATCTTTGAACAGTACATCAGAAATGCGACGCTCCTCGTACTTGAAGATCCAAGTTCAGGAAGTACGCTCCTCGACATCTCACGCGTGATGGCTGATTCAGCGTACCGAAATATGAAACTCAGTAAGGCGACGAATCCAGTCGTAGTTCAATTCTGGAAAAATATTGCTACAAAGGCCGGCGGGGAAGCATCGCTTGAAAATATTGTCCCGTACATTACGTCAAAGTTTGATGTCTTTACCGCCAATGATTACATGCGACCAATTATTGGTCAGCAACGTTCGTCATTCAATTTCAGAAATATCATGGACTCACAAAAGATTTTGCTTGTTAATCTTTCAAAGGGAAGGTTGGGTGAGATCAATTCAAATCTGATTGGAATGATTATCGTGGGTAAGATACTCATGGCAGCACTCTCACGCGTCGATGACATCACAAAAACCCTACCACCGTTCTATATGTATATCGATGAATTCCAGAATGTAACCACAAACTCAATCGCATCCATCCTATCTGAAGCGCGCAAGTATAAGCTCGGCCTCACCATCGCGCACCAATTTATTGCGCAACTCGATGAGTCTATTCGGGATGCGGTGTTTGGGAACGTTGGCTCACTTGCAGCCTTTCGTGTCGGTGCAGACGATGCAGAGTATCTAGCTCAACAGTTCAATCCGGTATTTGAAGCTAAAGATCTGATGAATATTGAAAACCGAAATGCATACGTGAAGCTCCTTACCAATGGTTCACCAACCAAACCGTTCAGTATGCGTACGCTTGCACCACACACGAGTGACGCAACATACGCACAGAAAGTAATTGCATACTCAGCACAAAAGTATGGAACTTCGAGAAGTGATGTAGACGCATTAATCCGTGCTCGCTACAGTTGATTTTGATACTATTTTTTTGACCACCTACTTATCAACTGAAATTTTATGAGTGTCGTGTAGTGTCGATGCTATAATGCAAAGTACATGACGGAGGTCAAATCCAAAACGTCTCAGGGGAGCGTTCTTTCAGGTGTGAATCAAAAAACATCAGGAACAGGTTTTGATATACGTAGCTGGCAGGGTCTTACGGCAGTGCTTCAAGCAGCACGGAGTGCACAGATGGATGACACTGCGTATGCAGCGTTTCGAGATATGGTGCTTTCCTATGCACAAAGCGGGGGTGATCCTGCGCTTAAGTCGCGCATCGATGCGGCTATTCAATCTTTTAGTAAGCCCCACGAACCAAAAATCAAGACAGACCCAGTACCTGAAAAGCAGAGTATGGGAACAGCCCACACCACGCCGAGTGCAACTCCTGCCGTTACTAAAAGTGATGTACCACAACAGGAAGTCTCGAGGATGCGTATGGGACGACCGGTACCATCTTTTGGTCTAAGCGCGAGTCCGCGCCCTGTTACCGAGACACAGGTACCTCAAGCACCAGCTCCCGTTGCAACCAGAATCCCGACCCCAGTCTCTGCTCCATCTCCAGTACCAGCTCCAACGAGTAGCACAGTCGCACAAGCGGACGTAGTGAGCGATAGTAAGCCTGCACCTGCTCCGCAAGTCGTCCCAACAAAGGCGGAGAGCGCACCAAGCGTGAGTAGCCAGTCGCTCGATGCATATAAGGCTCGTATCACTGAGATTAAGCGTATTGTCCATAGTACTATCGGAAATCCAGTCACACTCATTGATGCAGGAAACACAATTGGTCGTGATTATATGAACGCACTTCTCACTGCGATGAAGACAGCGGGGGCGGGAGGAACAGGTATTGAAGAGGCTATGGAAAAGCTTGAGGCTGCTTTTTCTGCTGTGCAAACACTGAGTCCACGTGCACCCGAGGTGGAAGAAAAAGTGGAGAATGAAATTGAAGTACCTGTCGAAGAACCACCAGCACCAACCCCAATTGAAGTACCTGAAGTGGAAGAAGTGCTAGAGCAAAGAGTTCAAGAAGCACATATCGAAGTGCCTCAAGAAGTCATACCTCAAGCAGAGGAAGCCGTACCCATGATTGAAGAAACAGAGCTTAAAGTGCCTGAGGCTCCTGTAGTACAGAATTTCCCGTCCTCATATGAACCTGCTGTACTCCCGAAGACGGGAACAGAGTATGTTGAGTATGGCGCTCAGGTAAAAGCACCGGAAGCGAGTGCTGCACACCCACCACATCAAGCAGTACCTGCAGTACCGATGACACAAGATGAGATACGCGCTGCTGTTGCCCGGGTGCAATCACCCGAAGCGGAACTTGAGTCGGATGAGATTACAGCAGCGCTTATGCAACTTCTCCATGAGTGGAATATTTTTGCGAGTAGTGGCATGTTTGGAACTGGTCCCGGCGGATACGATCATCCACTCTATAAGACCCTCGCACCATTACCGATGCTTACGGTCGCGAACGGTGGTTGGGATAATGCAAAGACAGAAGAACGTCAGTCAATTCGTGATTATATTAATGCGTGGCGTCATGAACAGGCAATTTCATACAATCCTACTGAGTCGTTTGAACATTATTTGCGACGTGTCGTCCAGCGAGTCTTGAAGCGACAAAAGGGAGCATAGCGTGCATAATATTCCCATGCATCATGCGTATTGTTTAGTAGGGGATTTTGATAGTGCGCTTGCACATATTAATGAAGACGAGCAAAAGCCCGGGCTCGATGTGTCACACCTCGTGTATGCGCAACTTGGTATCGCTGAGGCGCGTGCACTCAAAGAAATGTCAGCACAACGTCCGGTTGAGCGAGCGGAACGAGTGTTTATTGTTTCGTTTACCACCGCAACTCTCGAAGCTCAAAATGCACTCCTTAAACTTTTTGAAGAACCAGCACTTACGACGAAGTTTTATATTATTGTCCCTACAGTAGACATACTCATTCCAACACTTCGTTCACGTCTCATGATAGAGACACTACCTTCAGGCTCAAACGAACATGTCGTTACCGTTGCACAGACATTTCTCAAACACACCTATGCTGAACGACTTGCACTCATTGCAAGCAAGGTTAAAGCAAAAGATGACGGGTGGGTGACTGACCTCCTCCGTGGTCTTGAAATATACGTAGAGAAGCAAAAAGGGGTAGGTGCGTCGGAACTTCTTTTTGTTGAAACATACACACGGGGATCGGGGGCATCAAAAAAGATGCTTCTGGAGCATCTTGCGCTTTCGCTCTAAAGATAAACGGTGGTCCTATGACTATCCACGTAAATGCGATACCATATAGACTCAATACATATGAAATACGATTTTAAGACATTTGATACACGTGCCAAAGACATTGTTTTATGGCTTGGTAAGGAGTTTAGCGGAGTGAGAACCGGACGTGCTACACCTGCACTTCTCGACCTAATACAGGTTGAATCCTACGGTGTTCGCGTTCCTATTAATCAAATCGGTTCAGTCACTATTGAAGATCCACGCACCCTTCGCGTGGTCCCGTGGGATGGAAGTATGGTCAAAGCTCTCGAGAAGGCGATAACCGAAGCTGATCTTGGAATTTCAGTTTCTGTAGACAGCAGTGGACTTCGCGTTGCTTTCCCTGAGCTCACGAGTGAACGCAGAGAACAACTCCTCAAGCTTGCAAAGATGAAACTCGAAGAAGCGCGTGTCTCGCTCCGCGGTGCACGTGACGATGCGATGAAAGAAGTTGATAGTATGCAGAAGGGTGGAGACATGAGTGAGGACGAACGTTTTGCGTCAAAAGAGGATTTGCAGAAGCGCATTGATACATATAACAACGAGCTCAATACGATGTTTGAGAAAAAGGAGACAGAAATAGAACAATAATTAAGCATGTCAATTCTTATCTTTATAGGAGTATTGTTTGCACTTGTACTCGTTCATGAGTGGGGGCATTTTATCGTCGCAAAAAAGACGGGGATGCGCGTTGATGAATTTGGAATTGGTTTTCCACCACGATTGTTTGGTATTAAGAGAGGGGAGACACTCTATTCCATTAACCTTTTACCGATTGGTGGATTTGTGAAGATATTTGGTGAGGATGCAGTCATTGGAGAAAATGAACCAACGACACAAGGGTCGTTCACTTCTAAAAATAGGTGGGCGCAGGCGGCCGTGCTCGTGGCTGGGGTGAGTATGAATGTGCTCTTTGCATGGCTCCTCTTCACAATCGCACTTGGTATTGGTGTACAGACAGCGGTAGACGAAGCGCAGGTGAGCGATAGTGCAAAACTTTTTATCAGTGATGTACTCCCAAATACACCAGCGGCAATTGCGGGTATTCCTCGTGGTGCCGTCATCACCGGCGTGCTTGGAGGCTCGGGTGAAACTTTGGATCGACTTGTACCTTCTGCGTTCAGTGAATTTACAACAGTGCATGCCGATGCACCACTTACGGTAACGTACCAAGTTGGTGAAGAAATGTTTGTCACGGCCGTGACGCCTGCAGTAGGGGTAATTGTCTCAGACCCAGAGCGTCCCGCGATCGGAGTACAGCTCGTCAATATCGATGTTGTTCGTGAGCCAATACATACTGCAATTTCAAAAGGATTTATGCTCACCGCTTCGAGCATTCGTGATATTGCAGTGGGTATGTATAGCCTCATCAGTGATGCGGTGAGATTCAAGGCTGACCTCTCAAATGTTGCAGGCCCTGTCGGGATCGTAGGTCTCGTCGGCGAAGCGTCAGCCCTCGGTATTACTTCGCTCCTTATGTTCACTGCATTTATTTCACTCAATCTCGCGGTCATCAATCTACTCCCGTTCCCAGCGCTTGATGGAGGGCGCTTACTTTTTGTCATTATTGAGTCAATTAAGCGATCCCCAATAAATCCAAGCTACGTTTCGCTCCTTAATATGATAGGTTTTGGCCTCCTCATGCTTCTCATGGTTGCAATCACCTGGAATGATATTGCTCGCATACTATAGACATTTTTGGCCTCAAGCGCTGCAATGAGTATATATTTTGACCCACCCTGGCTTTAACGCTAGAATGTGTGGAAGAAAGCCTTCTTTTGGAGGGATTTTTCTGGAGTATTGATATTTTGCTTTTTACGTACCGTAGCTTATAAGCCTCGCTAATCATTTTTGGAATGAGACAATCGCAACTATTCACCAAGACACGTAAGGAAACCCCTTCAGACGAGACTGCGAAGAATGCACAGTTTCTCATTCGTGCGGGATATGTTCACAAAGAAATGGCGGGAGTCTATAGCTACTTACCACTCGGACTTCGTGTACTTGAAAACATCAAGCAGATTATCCGAGAAGAAATGAACAGAGAGGGAGGTCAGGAGATTGTGATGACGGCACTCCAAGAAAAAGAAATATGGGAGAAGACAGACAGATGGGATGATGCGAAGGTAGACAACTGGTTCAAGACCACACTCAAAAATGGTACTGAGCTTGGATTGGGTATCACACACGAAGAGCCACTCACGCGTATCATGAGTTCGTTTATTTCTTCGTACCGAGATTTGCCGCGCTATGCATACCAGTTTCAAAACAAGTTTCGAAATGAAATACGTGCTAAGAGTGGAATCATGCGTGGTCGTGAATTCATGATGAAGGATCTCTATGATTTTTCTCGCGACGAGGTAGAACACAACGAGTTCTATGGGCGCATGCGCGAGGCATACAAGCGTGTATTCAAACGTGTTGGCATCGGAGATCGCACGTATGTGACGTTTGCGTCAGGCGGAATATTCAGCGAGTTTTCGGAAGAATTTCAGACTGTATCAGATGCTGGAGAAGATATTATCTATATTGATCAAAAGTCCGGCATCGCACTCAATAAGGAAGTGTATAACGATGAGGTGATTGCAAAATTAGGACTCAAAAGGGAAGAGCTCGTCGAAAAGAAATCGATTGAATCAGGAAATATATTTCACCTCGGTACAAAATTCTCTGAACCGCTCGGACTCTACTACACAAATGAAAATGAAGAGAAGGTTCCTGTATACATGGGTTCATACGGTCTTGGGCCTACTCGCCTCATGGGTACGCTCGTTGAGGTCTTGGGGGATGATAAGGGCATTGTATGGCCAGAGTCAGTTGCACCATTTACGGTACACCTTATCGGTCTCAATAATGACGATGGTGAAATAAAGGATTGGACAGACGGTCTCTATCTCTCACTCAAGCGACAGCACATCGAGGTACTCTACGATGATCGAGATGCGCGTGCTGGGGAGAAATTTGCCGACAGTGACCTCATTGGAATTCCGTATCGCGTCATTGTGAGTAAGCGCGCAAAGGAAGAGGGGAAGTTTGAGGTGGTAAGGAGAGCAGATGGCGAAGTGAGTTATCTCACCGAAGAAGAGCTGTATGCACGATTTAGTCCTGATGCGGTCACTGACGACGATGTACTGTAAAGGGCTTCTATTAGGCGACCAGACTGAGTAACGACGAACGATATACTTTTGTGATTAAAAAAACACTGAAATTCATAGATAAGATACTTGAATCAATCTCCGTTGATATTGGTATTGACCTCGGCACTGCAAATACACTGGTGTACGTGAAAGGAAAGGGGATTATCCTAAACGAACCAACTATCGTTGCCATTAATCAAAAGACAGGTCAGCTCGTCGCCGTTGGGAATGAGGCGAAGACTATGCTCGGGAGAACTCCAACGCATATCGAAGTGATTCGACCACTCGTTGGTGGGGTTATTTCTGACTTTGAAGTGACCGAAGAAATGCTTGCATACCTCATTGCAAAGGTGCGAACCGGTACCCGTTCTATTGTTGCACCACGCGTACTCATTGGGGTCCCATCAGGTATCACGAACGTTGAAATGCGTGCAGCACGTGACGCAGCAAGGAATGCGGGAGCACGTGATGTGTTCCTCATTGAAGAACCAATTGCTGCAGCGATTGGAGCAAAGCTTCCGGTACACAAGGCACAGGGAAGCATGATTATTGATATTGGGGGCGGCACGACAGACATCGCCGTTATATCACTAAGTGGCATCGTCACTGCAAAGAATCTAAAGATCGCAGGAGATCGCCTCAATCAAGATATTGTGACCTACATTCGCGATCAGTTTAAGGTCCTTGTGGGGGACAGAACTGCAGAGGATGCAAAGATTGCGCTTGCGACCGTCGAGGCACAGGGCGAGGCACGAGAACTCATTGTGCGCGGACGAGATGTGGTGACCGGACTTCCGCGAGAGGTGGTCATTACAGACTCTGATATTCGAGAAGCCATTGCGGGCTCAATCAATGCCATTATTGAAGCGACGCGGGATGTGATTGAGGCGACCCCGCCAGAGGTGCTCTCCGATATCATGCAGCGAGGTATCTATCTTTCTGGGGGAGGTGCACTCATTCCGGGTGTCGGAAAACTACTTGAAGAGATACTGAAGCTTCCCGTCATCATCGTACCTGACCCGCTTCGTGCGGTCGTTCGGGGTACAGGTATCGTACTAGAGAATTTAGAACAATATGAAGAACTTCTCATCGAAAATGAAGGAGAGCTCTCACCGCAGCTCTAGCTTCACTGTAGCTTTCCGCGTCATTATCATCACGCTTGTCGTATTAGTGTGTCTCACGGTTTTCGGCCGATACATTGGCAGCGCAGTTTCATTTGTTACCACACCGATATACTCGTTTACCGAATGGTTTAGACAATCTGCAGCACCACTCCCATCCTATGTGCGTTCGAGAACCGAACTTCTCGATGAAGTGAACGCACTCAAGGAGGCACTTTCTGCACAAAGCGGGAGTGAAGCAACAATCGCAAGGTTAAGTGCAGAGAACGAAGAATTGCGTGCGCTCTTCAGTCCTTCAGAGGAAATTCGAATCGCCTCGGGTATCATTGCGCGCCCACCATATGTACCGTATGACTCACTCCTTATTGATCGCGGAAGTAGTGATGGTATTACCGAGGGGGCTGTAGTGTTTTATGCACACGACCAGACGATAGGATTCGTGAGTCGAGTATTTAGACAGAGCGCACTCGTTACGCTCTTCTCAGCACATAATGCTGAGGGAACCGCATACATATACGGGCCAAATATATTTGTCGACATGTACGGTGAGGGCGGAGGCATCATTAGGCTGAGTGTACCGCAGGGCGTTGTGGTTGAAGTGGGAGATCCGGTTGTACTTCCGGGGCTCGGTATGGGTATCGTTGGGGTTGTGAGTGAAGTACGTTCGATTCCCACTGAGCCAGAGCAGCAAGCGTACGTAGCGTTCAGTGTACCTATTCAAGCCCTGCATACCGTGAGCGTAAGTGGGCGTACGATTGAGCGGGTTTCGTATGCAGACGCTGAAAAACTCCTTAGTGAATGGGATTACCACGCACTCGGTATTGACATTCCCCTCGTTTCACCTGAAGGAAGTACGACAACGTTAGAGACTAATGTGCGTGAATAGTATGAGAGTTATCGCATTTTGCATCGTAGCGCTGAGTGCATTTTTCACACCGTTTCCTATTGCGGTCGGTTGTGCACTTCTCTACGCGTTTTGGTATTCTGGATATGAGCTTATATTTCTCGGAGCTTGCGTGGATGCTCAATTTTCAATTCTCGCGATGCATACGTTCTATTGGTACACCTGCTCGTTTGCGCTCCTTATCATCATTTCTCTCATTGTTCGCCCATACCTTAATGTACATACTCCACACTCATGAAATTTTTTAGAAAGACACGAAAAACAGAAATCTCCATCGATGAAATTCTTCTTGATTCATCAAACCTTCCTTCCTTTAATATCAATCGACTCGAGGGTCGCATTGAACTTCCGTTAGCAGAACGCAATATCTATACGGTTGGAGGAATCTTCTGTCTTATCGCAATCGTGTTTTTCTCACAGGCCTATAAATTGCAAGTTATAGAAGGAGCGGAACTCGCACATAAGAGTGAGCAGAATAAGCTCGCACAGACGCTCATTGTTGCTCCACGAGGGACGGTCTACGATCGAAATGGGGAACTCATCGCATGGAATGAGATTGACCAGACAGGGGAGTACGGCTTTCCGGTACGTGCGTACTCTGACAGAAAAGGTCTCGGTCAGCTCATAGGCTATGTGAGCTATCCACAAAAAGATTCTTCAGGATTTTATTTTCGTACTGAATACATAGGTCGAAATGGAGTGGAAGAAACGTACAATGACATGCTCTCTGGAAAGAACGGAGAGCAGGTTGTTGAAGTTAATGCACATGGTGAGGTCATTTCGCAAAGTGTGGTACATAGCGAAGTGCCTGGGAAAGAAATAACGCTTTCAATTGATACTGAACTCTCTGAAGTGATGTATGACCTCATTGCGACTACCACAGAGAAAAACGGCTTTCGAAGTGGCGCAGGCGCCCTCATGGATATACATACGGGAGAAATCATCGCCCTCTCTAGTTTTCCTTCCTATGACCCAGAAGTTCTTGCCGATGGTGATGACAGCGCGCTCATCGATAGCTACAACAATGACAAACGCTTTCCATTTTTGAATAAGGTTATTGGAGGTGTCTATGTGCCGGGTTCTATTGTGAAGCCGATTGTTGCATACGCTGCTCTTGCAGAAAATATTATTGACCCTAATAAAATTATCGTGAGTACGGGGTCAATCACCATTCCAAATCCCTATGACCCGAGCAACCCTGCCATTTATAGGGATTGGCGGTCGTCGCTTGGGGCAATGACGATGCGTGATGCAATTGCATACTCGTCCAATGTATACATGATGACAATAGGTGGAGGGTATGGGGACCAAAAGGGCGTCGGTATTACTAAACTCAGCCAATACTTCCGGATGTTCGGATTGGGGAGTAAGACGGGTGTGGCTCTTTCAGGGGAACAGTTGGGGACAGTTCCTGACCCTGAATGGAAGCGAAAAGTATTCAATGATGACTGGCGACTTGGGGACACGTTACTTACTTCAATTGGACAATTTGGTTTCCAGACAACACCGCTACAAATGCTTCGCGCATTCGGCGCCATTGCGAACGGTGGAACCCTCGTTACCCCGCATGTACTTAAGGGTGAGCAGGGTGAGACGAAATCACTTAACCTTATTAAGGAGGATCTAAAGGTCATACAAGAGGGTATGCGACGAACGGTGATACAGGTGGGCGGTACTGCACGTGCACTTGAACGTAGCGATCTCG
>CAZCWH010000029.1:0-9976 GCA_964502345.1 uncultured Candidatus Saccharibacteria bacterium
TGCTGGTATTTGTTGGCTGGGTTATGTACTGGTCGGCACCAGCATTTGCTGTTGGCTGGATATTGCCGCAATTATTTGATGCATTAACAGAAACTGTGGGTGAATTGGCTGAAAGGCTTCCGTCATTTACTCGGTATACAAAGTTATAATTGGCGTTAGGTGTTAGACCAGAGGCGGTATACGAAGTCACATTACCAACATTAGTCCATGTTGCACCATTGTTGCTTGAGATTTCATAATAACTTGCTGATGGTGTTGCTGGCCAAGAAAGATTTACGTTACCACCACAGATTCCCGGACTTGCCGTAAGTGCAAGACAATAAAATCCACCATTTATCACATCGTCACCTGCCCATGTATTTTCAGCATCATTAACAGACATCCATGATAAATAACGCACTCCAGGAGTAGTTGGAAATGTCACACTAGTTTGTGGTGGAGTGGTACTAATACACCTATCACCTAATGGATCTCCTACTGGATCAGGGCAACCAACCCATGAAGGCCCTGATGGTCCTGTATCCAATGTATCAATCTCCACTCTATAACCAGTCGCGTACTGCATCGAATTCCAGGTGACTGTTGCTGAAGTACCGGAATTATCACACGAAAGTCGACTCTGCATATTAATGTTGGCGTGACTCGTTGCAGAGCTTCGAACACAGAAACCGTCTCCAGGCCTTAATAGGTTATAGGTACCAGCTACAGTGTCGTGCTGCCACCACTCATACTCAGCAGGAAAAACTGGCAATGTGTTGCAGTAGGTATTTACAACCGCATGTGCAGGAGCTGGCGATACAATTCCCCAGAAAATAAGAAATACACTTACAAGAAGTATTGATTGTAGAAATCTATTCTGTATTTGTGTTCCTATCGTCATAGTCGAAGCACACAAAGTATTACCACTCGTGTTGTGCTCAATTCATTATAGAGGCTTTGGGGAAGGAAAAGGTGTGCGTGTGTGTATACAAAAACCCAGTACCTACTGGGACTGGGTTTTTGTCTCTATAGATGTACTATTTCTACCTATTTCCTTGTTTTATTCCTCAAATTCACTCTCCTCAATGAAGACTGTCTCTGAATCTACCCCTGTTGGGCACGTCAGTGTGAAGACTGTGCGGTTGTTCACCACTACTGAAGTTGAACCCTGCTCTGGATTTCCGCCTCCCGGAAGTGGCCAGTTTATGAGTGATCCTCCCGTGAGTGTACAAAGCGTTTCGTCTCCATTATTAGTGTCCCACGTAAGCGTCGTAGATGAACCCTTCTTTACAACCTTTGGTGTTGCGGTGACGTTTGGACCAAAGTCCACAGTGACTGTGACGCTATCAACAGGAATACCATCACAGGTAAGTACATAGGTTGTATCTGAGTTGAGTGGGCTACTCGTCTCCCCCACTGCATTATTTCTTCCGTTCCAAGTATCAGCATTCTTGTTGCTCGTCACTGTACACGCTGTTGCATTATTTGAGCTCCACGTAATGAGTGTTGTATTCCCCACACTGACTGTGCCTGGGTTTGCATTAATGATTCCCGTTGGATTGAGGGCGCACGTATTTGAATTCCTACTCCAACTACCATTGTTCTGGCAGGTATAGTTACAATTACCTCCATACCCCACTTCACATGTTCCAGAGTTTCCTCCATAGGGAGTCTGTTGGAGTACACAATTATTTATGATGGTTGCTGGGCAAGTTCCCCCACCACCTCCACCGACTGGCTCCACAGTGACTTGCATATCATCTGAGGCTGTTGCTCCTTGGTTGTCTGTTGCCGTGAGCCTAAACACATAGGTACCTGCGACGGTCATGTTTGTGAATGATGGGGTAAGCGTGGTTCCATTCGTGATCGTTGGTGAAGTTGGTCCAGAACGAGATGTCCAGAGCACAGTAACATTACCTTCTGGGTCGGTTGCTGATGCTCCGGTGGGAGCACTACTGGTCGTCGGTAAGGTGATAGTCTTATCTGGTCCAGCATTCACGACTGGAGATTGGTTACCTCCTCCAGCTTCAAGCACTGCGTCCATACCACAGGCTGGGAACCACCACGCACTTGTTGTGAATCCGTTATTAGTTCCGCCAGTATATCCAAAATGCACTCGTGGATTTGAGAACGTGACGGTACGAACGGTACCTGGCGTACCCCCGAGGAAGCGAGCGATATTCGCAGGGTCAGAATTATCCTTGAACGACGTGGTTCCCCACACATTGCCCGAGACCGCACTTGAAACTGTGCCAGTCCAACTTGGAGTCGACAACACACAGAACCCTCCCGAATTTACGACAACTTGCATATTGTCAGATGTGTTGAGTCCACCTCCATCTGTCGCGGTGAGACGGAAGACATACGTCCCCGCAATCGTCATATTGGTAAATGTTGGAGTGAGTGTATTTCCATTATTAATCGTTGGTGTAGAAGGTCCTGAGACAAATGTCCACACGGTTGAAACGAGATTACCTTCAGGATCACTCGCTGACGCTCCTACTGGAGCGCTGTTTGATGTTGGGAGTGTAATTGAAGTATCAGGACCAGCATTTGCTGTAGGTGGTTGGTTTCCTGGCCCTCCCACAAGCGTAGCAGTCATACCACACCATGATGATCCATATGCGCTTGTGGTGAAACCATTATTTGTCCCTCCAAGATAACTTGGGTAATCTTGTGGATTTGAGAATGTAACGGTACGTGTCGTGCCAGGAACACCTCCGAGGAATCGTGCAATGCGTGCAGGGAGCGAATCAGAAGTAAATGGTCCTGTTCCCCACACATTACCTGAGACTGCATTCGAAACTACTCCTGTCCAGCTTGGAGTCGGCAACACACAAGGTGGTGGGCCGGCAGGATCACTCACGGTAACCTGCATCTGATCCCATGATGACGCGCCTTGATTATCAATTGCGGTGAGACGGAAGGTGTAAGTACCAACCACCGTCAGATTTGTAAATGACGGAGTAAGCGTGGTTCCATTCGTGATCGTTGGTGTTGTAGGACCATTAACAAACGTCCACTGACGTGATGCGATGTTTCCATCAGGATCACTCGCTGATGCTCCGGTTGGAGCGCTATTTGTCGTTGGAAGCACAATCGCCTTATCTGGACCTGCGTTAACGACTGGTGGCTGGTTGCCTACTGCGCTTACGTTGAAGCTTACTACCTGACAGTTGTCGTTCTCATTTGATTCCGCTACTTCTCCTACAGGAGATGCCATGACTGAGTCGACACAGTGCTGTATTTGAAGCGTCCCAACTTGGGAGAGCGTGAGATTCGATGAGGTATCGACTCTTGATGCTCCAGCGTTGAGCACCGGCTCGGCAACTGTATTCATTGCATTCCATACTCCTGAAGTACCGTATCGATACGTGAAGTTATCACTAAAACTATTTGGTGTAGGTAGTGAACTATTATTTTGAACTGTTGATCTAAAGTTCACTGTCTGACCATTGGTGAGTGAGCCGGAATTGAGGAGGAGTGTATGACTGGTGAGGTTTACACCTGCAGAGTTTATGAAGCCAACGGTGATATCACAGGTCACCGATACACCAGCACTATTGGTGACTCGGTATACATTCGTTGCCATACAACCATATCGATTAACTCCAGGAGTATCCGTATTTGACCCACCAGCTATATTCCCTGTTCCCGGAGCAAGCCATGGTTGCCAGTTGATTGTTCCACCAGTGTTGAAAGCTGGGTTTTCGCAGTTGGTTACATTCGCAGTAAGCAAGAATGGATTCACTCCATTAGACGAACTCCATGCCCACGTTCGTACCTGCATTGGGTCTACATTATATTGATCATTTGATGAACCATTGAATGTGAGTGAACAGGTGGGAGCTGGGACTGGTGGTGGTGGGACTACCACACAACTACTTCCGTTCCATGTGTATCCCGCGTCACAGTGATACTGACACTTTGGCGCAGTATCGGGATCCTGATGAACCCATGGTGTATTAGCGGAAAGGCCAGTGCTTTCCTCTGCGTCCCAAGCGGAAGAGTTTGCAGGGATTGAGCCAGTACATGCAAATGGCGCGGGAGGAACACAACTTCCCCCATTCCAGGTATACCCTGCGTCACAGTGATACTGACATTTTGTTGCTGTGTCTGGATCTGCGTGCGACCAGGGTGTACTCACTGCAAGGCCAGTGCTTTCCTCTGCGTCCCAAGCGGAAGAGTTAGCAGGGATTGAACCTGTACAGACTGCAGGTGGCGGAGGTGGGACAGCGGCACAACTACTTCCATTCCATACATAGCCTGCATTGCAGTGATACTGACATTTTGACGCAGTATCGGGATCCTGATGAACCCATGGTGTATCAACTGAAAGTCCGCTACTTTCTTCAGCATCCCAAGCGGAAGAGTTAGCAGGGATTGAGCCAGTGCAGACAGGTATTGGCGGTGGAGGGGGTAGGTTATTAATACGTACATATATAGTGTCTGTATTCGCTCCACCAGGACCACTCACAGTGTAATTAATAGTATACGTACACCCAGCTTGGGCAGCGGGTACGACATTCCCATTAGAGGTACCTCCTCCGTTTGTTGCTGTCCATGGGGTTGGCCCAGGACCACCGGGACAGGCGGCAGAAGTAGTGAAGTTTGAGCCCCAAGTATCGCTTGTACCACCAGATGCTGACCAAGTGTAGTTGAGCGTGTCTCCAACATTCACTGTTACATCATGAACGCCATTAACCGTAAGATTTGCGACTGGCGGTGAAGGAGGAACTGCTACCACATCAAATGTGGCGGACCCGTATGTTCCTGTAAATACCGGCCCCCATGTTGCACAAAGTGAATTGAAAGGTCCTGTTGGTTTTGCCCATCCGTTATTACTCCTTGCATTCATTGAACCTACAGCGGTGTAAGTGCCCGGAGTAACTGGTGCTGCAAATTGGTATACAGATGGTCCGCTTGTTTGTGTCCCTGCGTCCGGAGGGAGTGTGATACTTGTCACGAGACCTCCCCATGCACCGGGAACCGAGACTGTCCAATCGAGTGTGTAGAGTGAACCGGGTGGAAAATTGAGCGCAGGAGTTGGCCACATCGTAAAGCTTTCAGAAATTGTCGCAGTCACTGTTTCACCTGGAGCATACGTTGCTTTATCAAACGACAGAGTTGCAGAGCCTTCAATTACTGACCACTCACTATCTATCATTGCACACGTGCCACCATTCCATCCATCAAATCCTCTTTCAAACGAGCCATCAAGCGATGCTTCTGCAGTATGTGCACCTCCGAATAGCGTGGCTCCAAAAAGTAACCCGAGAATGAGTAGTGTCGGTGTTGAGCTTATTCCTCTTTTAAAGATGTTCTCCTTCACAAATGCCCAATAAATGAGACTGAGGAAACCGAGAACGAGAATCATAAATGTAATTGTGATTGGTGATTCAGTGAGTATCTCAGGAAGGAAGCTTTCAGTCTCCGTCGGTGCTGTCGGAATACCACGAGTCGGCTCGGTCCAATCGATAGATTCTATCGCCACTGTCTCTCCCTGAGCAGTCACAATCTTTGCTGTGAGCAGTGCGAGTGTACAATCACGATCCACTTTAATATTGAGAACGGTTCCTTTTGTTAGAGTCTCTTCTCCACTACCACATACACCAGTTGCATCACGTAACTCAACATTAAGTTTCACACCCTCCCCCAATCCATCACTCTGAGTGAGCGAATGCACGAGTGCTGTTTCGCCAGCTTTGTAGGTTGCTTTATCAATTTCGAGCATTTCAAAATTTGCACGAGGTCCGTCTACGTAGACCGTTCTTTCCACCGGTTGTGAGAGCAGTGCTCCGTCTTCTCCATTTTGGAGATACACGCTCAGCGTATAGTTTCCGCCTGTAAGGGTATCTATTTGTTCCATTGGTATCATTACTTCTGTTTTTGTTTTTCCATCCAGAATGGCCTTTGAAGAGGCACTCACTAGTGCTTTGCTTTCAATCCCCCCTTTTCCGATGACAGCATAGAGGAGCGGTGAAGTATTCGGGTTTAAGCGAACTTTTTCAACAACCGCACATGAAATAGTCTCTAAAGGAGTCTCTTCCGACGGAGTAATTACTGCTGTACTAATAGGCTCCCTACCAATCGTACATCCGGTAACTCTGTATTCCATAGTCCCTTCAAATGTGAGAACACTTGCTTCTTTGAGTGCAAACACTCGTCCTGTACTCACTTCCGTCGCAACCACAGACACTTTATACGTTCCACCAAGAAGTGGTTGTGGGACTGCGATTCGCCCGGTAAATGTCTGCACTTCATGCGGATAGAGTTTATAGCTACCAATCGGCATACTCTTGAAGACTGTTTCGTCATCAATGTTCGTAAAAACAAGTCCATACGAAACCACACGAGGTGTTACGCCATTGTTTGAGAGTGTTACTACTGTATCAATATAGTCACACATGGAGGTTGAACCGTCGCAGACGTCGCTTGCAAGTGATGCTTGCGCACTCGGAATGAGAATTTGTGTTCCAGTAGTCTGTGTACCTTCAGTCTGAGCATGTGCGCCTGAAGCGCCAAGGAGGAAAAACATCCCGAGAATTATCCCGAGTGGAACCGACATTGATTGTGTTAATTTCATAGATACATTAAGAGCCGCCTTTTAATGACGTGCATACTACTAGTATATGGTGTTTGGAGGAGAACACTCCTCTACTATGTGCATTTCTCGTTACTTTCTTTGCTCGAGAAATTATACGAAAATAAAATTTCTCTGGTATTATCAAAGCTATGATAGCGAGACTTACTGGAACGGTCGTTGATACGCGACTCACCCACATCATTCTTGATGTGGGTGGAGTTGGATATTCAGTAGCCATACGACTCACTTCGCATTTTGCGGTGGGAGATAGAATAACACTCCACACGCACCTCGCCGTCCGCGAAAATGCACAAGACCTCTATGGTTTCTTGACTGAAGATGAGCTCACTATGTTCGAGCACCTCATTAAGCTTCCGAAGATTGGTCCAAAATCTGCAATGCAAATACTTTCTCAAGCAGAACTTGACCTCCTCAAGCAAGCCGTTATGCAAAATGATCCGACGTACCTCTCTAAAATGTCTGGTATTGGAAAAAAGAGTGCTGAAAAGATTGTCTTAGGGCTTAAAGATATTTTTGAATCGAATGACTTTGAATTCTCTCACGGTGAAGGAGGTCCTGACGCTGACACCATTGACGCACTCATTGCGCTCGGATATTCACAAAAAGACGCTCGAGAAGCGCTCCAGAAACTTCCACCCGATATAACGGATACCAATGAGCGTATCAAGCAGGCACTCCGTGTTGTTGGATCCTAGGAAGAACTGCTTTGTTTGTTCCACTCAGAAAACCGGCTATACTGGGTGAATACTATCAATTTGTATTCCTATGGAAAACTTCCTGTATTACCTGAAACGCCTTATTCCAAGCTCTCTTTTTAGAGTACTCCAACCGCCATACCATTTTGTTTTTGCTGTTATTGGAGCTATTCTGTACCGTTTTCCTTCAAAGGAAATTACTGTAATCGGTGTCACTGGGACCAAAGGAAAATCTTCTGTAGTCGAACTCGTGAATGCTATTTTCGAAGGAGACGGTAAGCGCACCGCACTCGCTGGGACGATTCGTTTTAAAATTGGTGAGAAGAGTGAGCGGAATTTATATAAAATGACCATGCCGGGGAGATTTTTCATACAAAAATTTCTTCGTGATGCAGTGAATGCTGGGTGTGATGTCGCGATTCTCGAAATGACCTCAGAGGGAGTGCGTCAGTACCGACACAAATTTATCCATCTCGATGCACTTATTTTTACAAACCTCTCCCCTGAACATATTGAGTCACACGGCTCATATGAAAAATATATTGCTGCAAAGTTAGAGCTTGCTCGTGCGCTTGAGGTTTCGAAAAAACGTCCCCGGTACATGATTGCAAACAAAGATGACGCACACGGGGAAGCTTTTCTCGCGGCGAAGGTTGAATACTCACTTCCCTATGGACTTGATGACCTTGAACTTCATACCCTTAATAAAGAGGATATCAGCTTGGTTATTGAAGGTTCAACAATACGTGTCCCACTCGTTGGACTCTTTAATGTATATAACGCACTCGCCGCAATAACGTGTGCACGTGCATTTGGCGTTCCGCTTCGTACCATTCATACGGCCCTTACAAACCTTGCACCAATCAAGGGGCGAGTTGAACGATTTCGATCACCAAAGACTTCCGAACGGAGAATTACTGCGGTGGTTGACTACGCACACACTCCCGATTCACTTGAAAAGCTCTATAAGGCATTTGAGAAAGAGCGTAAAATTGGAATCCTAGGAAACACAGGCGGTGGGAGAGATAAATGGAAGCGACCCGAGATGGGACGAATCGCAGGACAATACTGCGAACGTGTCATCCTTACCAATGAAGATCCGTACGATGAGGACCCCGAGAAAATTGTGGAAGAAATGGCACGCGGTGTTGAAGACGAATCGAAACTTTCGATCATTATGGATAGACGAAAAGCGATCCGCACAGCACTCATGGAAGCACCTGATGGGAGTGTCGTACTTATCTCTGGTAAAGGTACTGACCCGTATATTATGGGTCCCCATAATACAAAAACTCCGTGGAGCGATGCAAAAGTAGTACAACAAGAAATGTCTGCACTTTTTGGTGAGACCTAAAAATTATAAATACTGATTGACACAAGTCGCATATTCATTATTAAAGATGAATATGCGACAGGCCAGACGTTATAGTCATTACATTCCTTGACTTTCTAGGCCACTCTTGTGGTGAGGTCTAGTTTATATTGAGGTTTTTAGTGGTACGATACATGCATGAATAAGGACATTGGATTTGTTATTGGTTTTGTTGGCCTTCTCATTCTCCTTGCTATTGGCGCAGCTCAAAATGGCGGATCTTTGGGAAATAGCGCTACTTCTACAACAGGGGGAACTGTGACTCCTCTCCCTGATGCTGTGTATGAAGAGCCTCAGGGTTGGGGGCCACTAGGCAATGGTTCTGGCACTACTCAAACTCCCCCGCCTCCTTCACCAAGGCTCACTGATGAGGAAATCGAGCGCAGACTTGTTTCCCTATATCGCGAACTCGATACATTGAGTGAAGAGCTCCGAGAAACAAAACTCCGTGAACCAATCTCTCCATATGTCGGGCTCGTGAGACTCAATATTGGAAATGCACGAGATACCGAACATGAGCGCGAGTATCTCACGATTCGTGCAGATTCACAGAATACGGCCCCACTCAATATTTCGGATTGGTATGTTGAAAGTTATGTAACAGAGGAACGGGCTGGAATTCCACAAGGAGACCGCATCATCGAACGATGGCGCTCACCTGCCTCAGATGACATCTATCTTCTCCCAGGTGAGGAGGCGTACCTCATGACCGGAGACTCACCTATTGACGCTTCCTTCCACGAAAATGTTTGTACGGGCTACCTTGAAAGCAAAGAAGATTTTTATCCGTCCCTCGCTTCATACTGCCCTGCCCCGCTTGATGAGATGAAGCGTTTTGCAAAAATCGATCTCGATAACGACTCTTGCTATGACTTTGTCGAGCGTATCAGATACTGCGAGATAGTTGATGATGACGTGCTCGACGATGCCGACCTTACCAATTCGTGTAACCGATTTATTCTTGAAAATCTTGACTACAATCAATGTGTCGCCAACCATCGCTACGACCCCCTTTTCGACAATGTCGGACTTTGGCGTATCTACTTTGAACGCCGAGATGAATTGTGGCGCACAGAGCGAGAGATTCTCAGGCTTATGGACGAGAATGATAGAGTTATTGATGTAGTTGAGTACTAGACTCCTTCTTTTGGGGCAAACGTGAACAGTATGATACCCACCGCAACTGACACATTTAGTGATTCTTTTTTGCCGTGCATTTTGATATGGAGTACAACGTCTGCTGATTCACACAATTCAGTATCTACACCATCAATCTCATTTCCAAAAATAAAAGCGGTGTCAGCTTCCTGTACATACGATCCA
>CAZCWH010000030.1:0-6674 GCA_964502345.1 uncultured Candidatus Saccharibacteria bacterium
GGGGTGATATTACCCGAAAGATGAAGCTTCGAGAAAAACAAAAGCGTGGAAAGAAAAAGCTCCTCGCGCATGGAAAGGTGAATATTCCGCAAGACGTCTTCATGAAAATGGTCAAGTCTGATTAGATATCAGACTTGAACCTTACTTAATATTTTGGTTAAAAATATTTAGTAAGGTATACGGGCTTCTGTAAGAAGAAGTCCGACTAACGTCTGACTTTACGAGGTTTTATAAACCTCCTTTCTACTGTGCTCCTGTGCCTCCAGAAAACGCAAAAATCATACTGATTGCAATAAGGATAGCTAGAATTGACCAAACCCACTTGATGGCCGTCTTTGTCTTTTTATGAAACAGGAAACTCATGATGGTACAATAGTACCACATGTTTGATTTTCACGAAAAACGTAAGATTAAGCAGCTTGTATACTCAAAATTCTTTATTGGGGGATTGTTTTTACTTGGCGCACTCATTGCTCATAGTGCGTATGAACGGTATACCGTAGAGCGAGAAATGGCACAGAAGCGTGAGGAGAAGGTCCTTGAGCTCAAAAAACTTGAGCAAAGAGCGACGGTACTTGAATCAAAGATTTCACACCTTAAAAATGAGAGAGGAATCGAGGAAGAGCTTCGGAGTAGGTTTGATGTGGTAAAGGAAGGGGAGCAGGTAGTCATTATTCTTGATACCGAGACTCCTGCAGTAAAACAAGAGGAACTAACGGTTTCTCCCGAGGATGAACAACTTGAAGCAAAAAGCTCAGTTGAAGCTTTTTTTGACATGATTGCGTTTTGGCGACCATAAAATAAATGTGTCATAGAACCTAAACAGCGTCTGTAAGACGAGTATTCTTACTTGTGGTATAATCTCAAAACTTTAGAAATTAAGTTCCAATGTCATGAATAATCAGGTTACTATCTACAGCACACCAACTTGTCACTTTTGCCATGCTGCGAAGGATTTTTTCACAGAAAACGGAGTTGAGTTTACTGATTTTAATGTTGCTGAAGACTTGGACAAGCGGAAAGAGATGATTGATATGACTGGCCAGATGGGAGTTCCCGTAATCCGTATTAAGGATGATGTCATTGTTGGTTTTGATCAGGGCAAGATCAAAGAACTTCTTGCGCTATAAATCAGTTTGCCTTCTATACACAAAATCACTCACTTTTTAAAGTGAGTGATTTTGTGTATACCGTGTGCCCTCGGCGGGAATCGAACCTACATCTACCCCTTAGGACGGGGCTGTTCTATCCATTGAACTACGAGGGCGTGCGAAGTACTGTATCATAAAAACCCTACAGGAGTAGCTTTTGTGGCTGTTTGTAACATCAAATGTTGTATAGCCCTTCTGATATAATGGCCTCTATGCCACCTACAGAAGAACATAGTGAGATACTGCGTCTACTCAAGGAAAATACACTCTTGCTAGAGCAAAACAATGTACTTCTCAGGAAGATTCATCGTTTTAATGTCATTGAGACAGTTATTCGATGTGTATGGCTCGCTGCGCTTATTGGTTTACCGTTTGCACTCTACTATTACGTCCTGGGACCTTATTTTGAGATATTTGGGGCGAACTATGAGACCTTTAGGCTCGGCATGGCAGAAATACCAGGTCTTAAAGGGTTGGAGCACTTGTTGCCAGCATTTCGCAGGTAGTATACACTCTCTCTTGTCCTCATATGCTGAGGTAGCTCAGTTGGTAGAGCATTTGTCTGAAGAACAAAGGGTCGGCGGTTCAAGCCCGCCCCTCAGCACACATAACAAAACACACCCGTTCTTCGGGTGTGTTTTGTTATGTGTGCGCAAGGGCTTGAAGGCCGGAGGCGTAGCCGAGGCAGGGCAGGAGCCACTTAGTATTTTGAGTTTACGAGAAATACTAAGTGAGCTGCGCCAAGCCCAAGCTTGAAGAAATGTACTTAGTGAGCTGCGCCAAGCCCGCCCCTCAAAAAATCCCTCGCATGGCGAGGTGGACGTGAAAGATGATTGCTCGAGTCTGCTGACACCAAAACACTAAGCGTTTGAATATGGCGTCTTCATAAAGCATTATGAAAAGCATTGTGAAGACGGACTCGTAAAATATAGTCGCTTGCGCTCTTTATTTTACGGTCATTTCAAATGATGACTCTTCACTGTAAGTCGTGCACTCCGTTCTTTATCAAGTTTCGGCAAGCGAATCTCAAGGAGGCCATGCTTTTCTTTTGCTTCTGCTTCATCAATAATGATTTCTTCAGGGAGAAGAATAGAACGTGAGAAAGAGCCCCAGAAGAGCTCACGATGGAAATAATCTTCATCAGGAGCCTCTTGTATTTCCTCACGCTGGCCTTTGAGTGTCACCATGTCGCGTGTAATCGCAATATCGAGGTCTTCAGGGTTAACACCTGCAACAAGTGCACGAATGATAATCGTGTCGCTTGTCTGGTACATATCAATAGGAAGCTCGCCGTCTTGCGCTTCATCCGATTCATCTTTCCACACTTCGTGCGTACTCACTTTTTCTTCGTCTTGTGCGCCATTGGTATCATCAAACTCCTCTTGATCACTGAAACCATCGTCTTTTGTTGTGGTGAGTTTAACCGATCCTGTGAGTCGTTCAAGGAATGAAGGTTTCTTTATCATAATGTGGTGCGATGATTCTTTTCAATAATCTTAAGTTTTTCAAAGACGAGGAAGAGCACAATGATGCCCATCCAAACGAACATGAACACGCTGAGAATAGTTTCTCCGCTTGAGTCCATTATAAAAAAATTAAACAATGCGTGCAATACAATTGCAACGAATAAGCCAAAGGTTGCCCAAAAGATTTTTATAACGTTTCGTTTGTAGAACGCGAATGCCATGAATGCTCCAACGGTGCCTGATGCGAGTACGTGGAGGAGTGTAGCACCAAGGAACCTGAAATTTCCCGTAATGAAGGAGTTCATGTATTCTCCATCCACAAGCGGATTGAAGATGAAGAGTGCATTTTCGAGCGCCGAAAACCCGAGTGCAATCGAAATCATGTATATGACGGTATCAATAGGTTCATCGACTGCCTTATTCCAGAGCACAACGATGAGTGCTGCTGAATACTTGAGTATTTCTTCGATAATAACCCACACAATGACGAGGTAAGTATCTTCGAAGCGCTCCATAGCAAATTTTTGAAGGGGAAGGACAACAGATACAACGAGCATCCCCGCAATGAACGCAGAAGCGATGAGTGACTTTGGTTCAGGGCGTGCTTTATCTTCTCGGAGCCAGAACCAGAGCCAGAAAAGCGCAGGTATGAGACCTGCGAGAAAGGCGATAGCAAAATACGTGGATTGCATCAATTACCATTGTATCAGCTTTAAAAGCAATACAGGCGACCCTGTGGGGGTCGCCTGTGACGAACAAGAGGGGGGCGCTAGTCGAGAAAAACGAGTCGCCCGGTTTCACCAATGAACTCAATTTTGACGTGCTCCCGGACGAGTGCTTCGTGACCACGTGTGATAGTGCCGTCGATCACTCCTTCGGAATACAGACCACCCGAGGAGTATGTGCCACATCCTTCGATTGGGCCACACTCGGTCTCCGCTGAAAATGAGGCGCCATCCCAGACGAAATCCGACAAGAGAATACTTTTTCTCCCCATTATTCCTCCTTGGGCGTGGGTATGAACGAACTGATTGCTATTCGGGAGTATCCTATCCTATTTTTGGCCACTTTGCGACCATGAGTATTGAAGACTCATTTTGTTTATGCTTCTCGGGTAAATTCTGCCAAATAGCTTCTGTCACAAACGGCATAAATGGGTGAAGGAGAGCAAGGAGGGTAGTGAGTATCTCGGTGAGTGCTCGTTTCCGTGATTCTTTTGCTCCTTCGTCAGTTCCACTCAAGATTGGCTTAGAGGCCTCAATAAACTCGTCAGCGAAAAAGTCCCATGCATAGTGATAGAGCATATCTGCTGCGAGGTCGATGCGGTACTCATCAATTTTTTTATTAACATCACTCACGAGAACTTCCCGGAGACCGTGTATGTACGCTGCGTCCTCTGGTGTGAGTTCCGCATCAAAGTTCACATCGTCTGTACTCGTGAGTACGAAACGGGTGATGTTCCAAAGTTTATTAGCAAAGTGTTTGTATCCACGTACTTTGTCTTCTGAGAGCGGTACATCGTTACCCGGCGCAGCACCAATGATGAGCGAGAGGCGAGTCGCATCAGCTCCGTATTTCTGAATCATGTCGAGCGGATCAATAATGTTGCCGAGAGACTTAGACATTTTTCGGCCCTTATTATCACGCACGAGCCCATGGAGGTATACATTCTTAAACGGAATCTCTCCAAGGAGGAAGGTACTCATGAGAACCATACGTGCAACCCAGAAGAACAAAATATCGTATCCGGTCTCGAGAAGCATTGTTGGATGGTATGTCTTGAGGTCATCGGTATCCTCCGGCCAACCCAATGTCGAAAAGGTCCAGAGCCCAGAAGAGAACCATGTGTCGAGTGTATCGGGGTCCTGCTCCCAACCTTCACCCTCTGGTGGCGTAATGTCACAGTAGATTTCCTGAGAACCTTGAGAATTTGGTCTATACCACACTGGAATGCGATGCCCATACCATATCTGTCGTGAGATACACCAGTCACGAAGATTATTAATCCAGTGGTCGTAGGTCTTAAGGAAACGATCAGGGAAGATACTTACATCACCACCTTGGACAGCTATATGCATGAGGGACTTGAGCGTCACCGTGTCACCCTCTTTCACTCCAGAAATTTTTGAAGGTCCCATCGTGAACTCCTTATTCACTGCAATCCACCACTGTAGCTTCGGAAGCGGTTCAATAATTGCGCCCGTGCGCTCTGCAGTAGA
This sequence comes from uncultured Candidatus Saccharibacteria bacterium, assembly GCA_964502345.1. Lineage (GTDB taxonomy): Bacteria > Patescibacteriota > Minisyncoccia > Phycocordibacterales > UBA918 > Damh-18. Next base: position 4,837 of record CAZCWH010000030.1, read on the forward strand.
GACATTCTGAGAAATCGCTTCTTCTTTCTCGAGAAGTCCTTCGCTCCTGAGCCACTCCACCACTACTTCGCGAGCATCTGTGGCTTTGAGTCCAGCGAGACGGCCATCAACCATCATCTTTGCGTACTCATTGATGACCTGTGGTCGTGGAAGATTGTGTCTATCAGCTATTTCAGAATCGACGCGACTATGTGCAGGGGTAACCCCGAGCGCGCCAGTTCCAAATTCCTTTTCAACACTTACATCAGCAACTATCTTGATATGAATAGGAACATCACAGAAAACCACATCGTATTCTTTTCCGATGAACTCACGGTAGCGGTCGTCTTCTGGATGCACTGCAACAGCAGTGTCACCAACCTTCGTCTCAGGTCGTGTGGTTGAGATAGAAATAGGGAAGTCGTGGCCGTATTTAAATGTGTAGAGTTTTGCTTGGCGTTCCTCGTAGACTATCTCATCATCAGAAATAGTTGTCTGACCTTTTGGATCCCAGTTAACGATACGAGAACCACGATAGATGAGTCCTGCGTCATACATGCGTTTAAAAGCTGTTGTAACTGCCTTATATCGCTTCTCATCGAGGGTAAACGCGTATCGACTCCAGTCGAGGGAAGAGCCCATTCGCTTTGTCTGATTAATAATTGTGTCTTTGCTCTCTTCAGCGAAAGCATGAATACGACGAAGGAGCTCTTCGCGCCCAAGATCGTGTCGTGATTTATTTTCAGACTTGTATATCTCTTTCTCTACCTTTGATTGCGTTGCGATTGCGGCTGAATCAGTCCCTGGTACCCAGAGTGCTCGCTTTCCGCGCATACGATTGTAGCGAACGAGGGTATCCTCAATCGCAAGCATGGCAGCATGGCCCATATGGAGGGTACCGGTTACGTTAGGAGGAGGAAGTACGATAGAAAATGTTTCAGCATCAGGATCAGTCACACCTTTCTCGATACAGACATCAGGATTGAAAAAACCTGATTCTTCCCACAAGTTATAGAGAGGAGTCTCAGCTTCCTCGGGATTATACGGCTTTAGGAAAATCGGAGGAATGTTCGGTGTTCCAACCTCATTTTTTTGTGTTTCGTCAGTACTCATACGTATAGGCGATAATACCACGAAAATAAGCCGTATTAAAATCTACTCATCATTGAGTGCACGATTGCCGTCAGCCTTAATTGAGTTTGAATTACCAGGGAGGAGTGCATCCTTTGCGCGTGCATGGCCTGCGAGTGCAATCATAATACTGTTGTCGGTTGAGAGCTTAGCGTGTGGGATAAAGAGTGTGAGCGTTGGGTACTCGGCAATGAGGCGTTCACTGAAGGTCTTTCGGATGAATTTATTTGCTGAGACGCCTCCACCAATGATGAAGGTGCGTGCGGAATGCTTTTCAATTGCAGCGCAAGACTTTTTAAAAAGTACTTCAGTCACTGAATCTTCAAATTCGCGTGCAAGCTTCGATTTTTCATCTTTTGAGAGTGTTCTATCAGCAACCGTATATCGCACGGCTGTTTTAAGACCAGAGAATGAGAAATCAAGATCTTTAGAATCAATCATAGGTCGGGGCAAGCGAGCATCTGCAGAGAGTGCATGCGCGCGAGCGTATTCAGCAAGCTCACCAATTTCAGGTCCACCAGGATAGGGGAGACCAAGCATGCGAGCAACTTTATCAAAAGCTTCGCCGACCGCGTCATCGCGTGTTTGCCCGACAAGTTCATAGGTAGACCAATCCTTCATGATAACGAGTTCAGTATGACCTCCTGATATGAGGAGTGCGACAGCGGGGAAAGGAAGTTCAGGAAGAGTTTTGCCGTCAAATATGGAAGAGAGTACATGGCCCTCCA
>CAZCWH010000030.1:6684-9973 GCA_964502345.1 uncultured Candidatus Saccharibacteria bacterium
CCATGTGATTAACAGGAACCACCGGTATGTTCCAGATGTATGCGAGTGCGCGAGCAAAATTAATACCTACCCACAGTGCAGGCTCGAGACCGGGCCCACTTGTAACTGCAATGAGGTCAATGGCAGGTCGCTCGAATTGACCGAGGAAAATAATGAGTGCCTCACCAAGCCCTGGCTCACGGTGGAGAATCTCCATAAGCTTCTCCACTTCTTCCTGTGAGAGTTCGGGGATATGGGGGAGAAGGAGGTATGCCTCGCTGAGAGCCTTTGTGAGCATAGGAACAAGTGTTCGTGCATGCTCACGCTTTGCGACTTGAGGAAACACACCCCCAAACTCTCGATGGATGTCGATTTGAGAAAAAAGTGCGTTTCCGAGCACTTTGTATGTTGCGTGAGGGAAACCGCCTGTGGCCTCTATGACGCTAACCGCTGTCTCGTCGCAAGACGTCTCTATACTGAGTATATTCACAGATGCACTATACAAAAACTTTGGCTAGAAAGCTACGAGGGAAACTGACGTACCGATACATATGAACTCTAAGAAATCATTACTTTGTGCGCGATACAGGACTTGAACCTGTGACCCCCACAATGTCAATGTGATGCTCTACCAGCTGAGCTAACCGCGCACAAAAAAATGATTTGAATGAACCTCTGTCTAGTCCAGTGACCCCACGGTGAGTCCTTACAGGACCTGTTCAGATTGTATGATATTTTCTTCGAAAATCTCGACAACCTCCTAAAATAGTACCCCATACTATTTTAGCTCCACCAGCATCTAACCGCGCGTGGGAATAAGTATACGTGAATACTCCTCAAAAACAAGAAAACAAGCCAATCTGTAGGGCTAGATACAGCAGAATGGGAATACTTGACAATTGGTCTAATATTATGCTATAATACTAGACCAATTACACACTTTGCGGAGGAGTGATGTTAAGCAAGCTCTTTATCGACAAGCAACGGCATCGCTTGGTATCACGCAAGAAGTCGAAGCTCAACATCTTGCGGCAAGGTGGTGAACAGGCACTTTCTCACTCGCCTAAGGATATCACCAGGATCGATTTCGCACTCAAGCGAATCGATACCGATCAGTATGGAATCTGCTCAAACTGTGGCTCCTTGATTGGGGAGAGCCGGTTGCGCGTGATTCCGGAGACGCCGTTTTGCACATCGTGCGCAGAAACAATTGAAGTACAGTGAACCATACACAGCGAAAGTTAGTGTATGGTTTTTTTATTATTAGATATGTAGTGTCGGACAATGAATTTAATGCCACTCTCCTCAAGTTGATCTTGTTCGGTCTCAGTGAGTAGCTTTTCAGGGAAAAAACGAACAGGAAATCGGAAAGAAATCATTTCAATGTCGTCATGTGTAATTTCGCCATCTCCCGAAAGTGACACTCTTGCAGTATCAGGTTTTGTCTTCCAAAGTTCTTTATCAAGGGTTATTGGATGTCGTGATTTAAGATGGTCGCTACGAAATGTCATGACTACCTTAACAGCCGCATCTACATCCTTCCCGGAAAAACCTTCTGTCATCGCAACTTTGAATCCCTCGCCTCCTGCCATGAGACACATATTTGCGTCTCCCTCATTGCCCGATATTACAAGAGGCTTTCCATCGAGTATAAGATCCATCACACTACTGAATGTTTCGCTCCGGCATAAAAGAGAGTTATTATAAAATACATCGCCAAGATCAGTAGCAGTCGCGAGACTGAATTCATTTTGAGCAAGGTCCTCTTCGAGATGCTCAAATATAACTGCCTGCTCATCATTATCTAATCCATTGAGCTCACGAAAGCCCTGTGCCAATTTTGCACTTTCAGATAATTCGCTCGGGACTTTTGATACATTTGCTTCAAAATTCATAGTTTTTCCATTGTATCACTTCACTGGGATTCTGATTTATCAGACCCGATCAGACCCGAACAGTGCTATTTTCTGGAAGAAGAGCACCCACCACCCAAGTGCACTGAGGCCAGTTGCGATACATGCATATGAGAGTCCAAGGGTGAAATACACGATGGTAAAAATAGTCAGTGTTACTGACGTTATAAGACTTGTCCATTTAGATGGTTTATCCACGCTCAGTATTGAAGGGAGTAGAGCAATGAGAAAAATAATATTTCCGATTGTAAGGATGATATCTTGCCAAGAGGATTCAAACATATGTGACTTTTAATTACCGTGTATAGTTATCTTAGTATATAGGATATGTGTGGAATTTTCGGCTATACAGGTTCACGTACTGCGGAGCCAATCTTGATTGAAGGGCTTCGAACACTTGAGTATCGCGGGTACGACTCAGCAGGTATTTTTGTTCCCGGGTATGGTGTAGTCAAAGCTGTCGGTCCAATTGATAATCTTGCCCTTAAACTTTCGGATACCATCTCTGGCACATCAGGTATTGCACATACGCGCTGGGCGACGCACGGTGCCCCGACAGAAGAAAACGCCCACCCGCACGTCGACATGAGTGGCTCTGTCTGGCTCGTGCATAATGGGATTATCGAGAACTATCGTGAACTCAAGGAGGGTCTTCAGATTCAAGGCATGACTTTTGAATCAGACACTGATACCGAGGTGCTCGCCAAACTCATTGGTTCGTTCAATCGGGGAGATTTGCAGGATGCAGTGCGACTTGCACTCCAGACTGTCCGAGGCACGTATGGAATTGCAGTCATGAGTAATCATGCACCAGGAGAAATTATTGTGGCACGCATGGGAAGCCCAATTGTGCTTGGTATTGGTAGAGATGGGCACTTTGTCTCTTCTGATGCGTCTGCGCTCCTTGCCCACACAAAGGACGTCGTGTATCTCGATGATGGAGACGTGGCGATAGTCACCAAGGATTCTTATGACATCGTTACCCTGCATGGAAAAGCAAAATCAAAAGTTCCTGAAAAAGTTGAGTGGGATGCAGCATCGCTCCAGAAGAAAGGATATGAGCATTTTCTTCTCAAAGAAATAATGGAGATTCCAGAGACGATACAGAACACCATTCGAGGAAGGTTAATTGTAGAAAAGGGTCGCGCAAAACTTGGAGGTCTTGAAGAGGTACTTTCCACACTCGCGTCGCTCGATCGGCTGCTCCTTGTGGGATGTGGTTCTGCTTCATATGCGAGTCAGGTTGGAAAGTATCTCATCGAAGAATATGCGGGCATTCCAGTTGATGTTGAATTGGGGAGTGAGTTTCGATACCGAAGAATAATTCCACAGGGAAAAAGTGCACTTCTCGCGGTTACACAATCAGGTGAGACCGCAGACACGCTTGCTTCAGTCAA
>CAZCWH010000031.1:0-9754 GCA_964502345.1 uncultured Candidatus Saccharibacteria bacterium
CTACCAGTTCACCTTCCATTCGATTCTCTCCAGAGAGTACGGCACCTCCAACTACCTTACCTGTTTTTGGAGTGATTTTTGCTGTCTTGATACCGGATCCGCCACGATTTTGAACTTTGTATTCCTTTGCTGGGGTTGTCTTACCAAAACCATTTTCCATAACCACGAGTATCTCACTATCCTTCATTGATTTGGAAATGACATCAGCGCCAACGATCATATCGTTCTTGCCGAGCTTCATCGCGTGTACTCCTGCTGCAGTGCGCCCCATTTCACGTACATCACTCTCCTTGAAGCGTATTGCTTGTCCGTTTGCGGTAATGAGTGAGACTTCGTCTCCCTTTCCAACAAACATAGCAGAGATGAGTGAGTCGTCATCTTTAAGCGTAATCGCGATGAGTCCACTGCGTCGTACATCCTTAAAACTTCCTGCATCAGATTTCTTTGCAATACCATTTTTTGTCACCATCATGAGTGACCAATCACCCTCCTCTGCATCTTTGCGTACCGCAAGTACTGAGGTCACCTTCTCTTCGGAAGTGAGTGAGAGGAAGTTCATGATTGACTTACCTTTTGTGGCACGACGCCCCTCGGGGATATCAAACATCTTTGTCTGATATACCTTTCCTTTATCTGTGAAGAATAGTAGATCACTGTGTGTTGAGGTGGTAAGGAGTTGCGTGACCACATCCTCTTCTTTTGTATTGAGATCAACAACACCGACACCTCCCCGCTTCTGGGTGCGGTACTCACTTGGATTCGTGCGCTTCACATACCCTCCTTGTGTGAGTACGAGTACACTCTCCTCGTCAGCTATGAGGTCTTCCGGGTTAAGCATCTTCACACCTCCCTTTACAATCTTTGTTCGACGATCATCGCCATACTTCTCCGCAATTTCGTTAAGTTCAGTCTTGATAATACTGAGCATCTTCTTCTTGCTTCCCAAAATCGCTTGAAGTTCCTTGATGAAGGTTTGTACCTCCTTAAGTTCATCTTCAACTTTCTTTCGTTCAAGACCCGCAAGCTTCTGAAGGCGCGTGTCGAGAATGGCCTGCGCTTGAATTGGTGAAAATTTGAACTGCTTCATCAGCCCTGCATGCGCAGTTGGCACATCCTTGGACGCACGAATGAGCTTGATGATGGCATCAATATGGTCGAGCGCCTTTTTGAGTCCGAGAAGGATATGCTCTCGCTCCTGTGCTTTCCGTAGATCATACTCAGTGCGACGCTTCACCACCTCAACACGATGCTTGATGTACTCCTCCAGGATTGCTTTGAGTGAGAGTGTTTGTGGCACACCATCAACGAGCGCAACCATGTTGTAGTGGAACGCATCTTCGAGCTGTGTGTGCTTGTAGAGTTTGTTGAGCACTGTCTGAGGCTGTGCTCCACTCTTGAGTTCCACCACAACACGAATGTCTCGTGTTGATTCATCGCGAAGATCTCTAATGCCCTCAACTTTTTTATCACGAACGAGGTCAGCAATCTTCATGAGCATATCAGCTTTGTTCACGCGGTACGGAATTGACGTAATGATGATTGAAAATGTTCCCTTCTTGTCTTCGACAATCTCTGTCTCTCCACGTACCACAACACCCCCACGTCCGTTTGCGTACGCGTGTGCAATATCTTTTTGATTGAATGCTATTGCTCCCAAAGGAAAATCAGGGCCCTTCACAAACTCAAGCAAATCATTGGTTGTTGCTTCAGGGTTTTCAATGAGGTGTGCTACCGCAGCAGCAACTTCACGGAGGTTATGGGGAGGAATGTTGGTCGCCATACCTACCGCAATACCCAGAGTACCTGCAAGGAGGAGGTTGGGAACCGATGCGGGAAGGACCTCTGGCTCTTTCTTCGTACCATCAAAGTTTGGACGCCAGTTCACCGTATCTTTCTCAAGATCACGAAGAAGTTCTTCAGCAATGCGCGACATCTTTGCTTCAGTGTAACGATATGCAGCTGCAGAGTCACCGTCGATTGAACCAAAGTTTCCTTGTCCCAAGACAAGTGGATATCGAGTGGTAAATTCCTGTGCAAGTTTCACCATGGCGTCATACACCGCAACGTCGCCGTGCGGGTGGAAACTACCGAGTACGTCTCCCACTACGGTTGCAGATTTTTTAAATTTCGCGGTAGAGGTAAGTCCGTTGAGACGCATCGAGTAGAGAATGCGACGATGTACGGGCTTGAGACCATCCCGCACGTCAGGGAGGGCGCGCGAGGTAATAACTGACATCGCATAATCGAGGTACGCAGTACGCATCTCATCAGAAATACCCTGTGTGATGATGCCTTTTTCAGTTGCAACAACCTCCCCAGAACCTCCCTCGAAGTCCTTATTTTCCTCTTCTTTTTTGTGATTATTTTTTTTCGGCACAGCTATGTTTCAGTAAATGCAGGCGCATTATATCAGATTATTTTAATTTTTGGCTCATACCCCTCGTGACTATGGATTCTGGCCTACCGACGTGGTCGCACTGTAAAAAATGACATTTCTCGGGCCTTGAGGCTCTGGTCTCGGTTTATCTTCGCTTTGCGGTATTGAAGGAGCAGATGAAGGCGGTACTACTGTCGGTTCAGGTTCCACTGGTGTTGAAATAATTACCTCTGATGTGTCTCCTTCAACTCCTGCATACGTTCCTCCGTAGGTATTCTCTGCGCCGAGCGCTTCAAGATTTGAAGGCTGAACCATCTCCACACTCTCTGCGACATTCCCCAGCTGTGACTCGGCTTCACCAATCAACGTATCGAGAAATCCTGACTCCCCCTCTTCCTTCACCTGCAATTCCGAGTTCATGCTCACAAATCGAGCAGGGAGTGAAAGCGTCCACACGGCAGTAATAATACCCGTGATACCAAGTGCAATGAAAAAGGCGTACTGCCCTTTCACGTGCTGTGGTTTATGTTGTAGTCGTTCTAAAAAACTCATACAGAAAATCCGCGTACCTTATAGAGCTCATTATACCCGAGGTAGCCCCTGCGGGAGGTTAGGCAGTAAGCACAACAATTTCGGTCTCCATGGCGGCAAGATCCTTTTTCTTCACGGTTAGTTTATCAACTGGTTTCCCATTATCACTCCCTGCTTCCTTAAGAAAAGCCTTAAGAGAAGCATCGGTATAGTGCATCGGTATAACACAGTGTGCCTCGAGTTTTGTGGCGAGCTTTGAAGCTGCTGGAACATCAAGTACGTCACCACCTCCAATTGGCACAAAGAGAATATCAATTTCCCCGATGTCACCGAGTATTTGTGGGTCGATAGTCTCATTGCCGAGTGCACCGAGGAAGACCATATTAATGTCTTCGAGTTTCACCTGATAGATGGTGTTGAAACGTTCGATATTTTCATAGGTCGTCTTCACTCCATATCCGCGCGCTGTCACTGAACCAATTTCATACTCCCCAGGACCATCGACTACAAATGGTTGCTTTGAGCCAAATGCAACTTCCTCCACCCCGTTCATATCAGGATGATGCAATGAGACAAACGCAACGTCTGCACCAAACTTTACCGCTCCGAGTTTTGACTTCTTTGAGATTGGGTCAAACACGATTGTCGTGTCGCCAAAAGAGACCTTGAAACATTGTCCTCCGTGATGAGTGATTACCATACGGCACTATACTACAAGACCGGCTCGATTTCGCAAACCCACGAAAAGATACAATAAAGAAAAGCGGCCGGTACCAGAGGTACCAGCCGCATCCATTACTGCTCAGAACGATAGCCACTTGTGCTGGCTGGCGCCGGCGAACTCGATTTGCGCGGGAGCCTTGTAGTCCTCGTCGCATGCACTCGAGAGCCACCGGAGGATCCGTTCCCATGCACGTTCCGGTGGAGGGTCGCAGTCCGCAAAGCAATTGCACACACCGCGGAGGTAGCTCGGGAGAGCGATGTGCACTCCGGCTACCTGCGCACGCTTTTCTGTGGAAACCTCCGCAATGACCAGCATGTGCTGGCCAAAGTGCTTCGCCGCGACGAAGCGGGCTCCGGCATCCACCTGGAGAACGCGTGCCATGATGCTTCGAGCGACTGCTTCGAAGCTGCCTGAGAACATCCCGACTGCGTCTGCTGTGACTTGAAAGTACACGCGCGTCTTCATTTGAACTCCTTCCGCTGTAAGAAACTATTAAGTATTATAGCATACTTATTAGATATCGTCAATCACCCTGTGGCATAGACTCTGTCCCCTTTTTGTAGTACACTCCACGGGCCTTTAAAAGGGTTTATTAGTTCTAACGGCATGAGGGTAAGACCCACGTTCAAGCACATGGCTGCGAGATACGGTTTACGTGGACACCCATCGCCGATATAAAAAACAAATGTCAGAAGAAAAAGCTTCGGTCCTCGACCGAATCGCTTCAGCTGTACGCGAAACGCTCGCTCCCGCAGACACTGCGCAGAGTGACGATGACGCAACAGAAGAAGCACCAGAAGCTGTACAATCGAGCGCTATGCAAATAATGCTCAACGACTCACCAACGCCACCAAGCGATGGGGATTTAGTAGAAGGAACCGTCTCAGCAATCGGACGTGCGCGTGTGTACGTTGAAATTGCACCATTCGGAACTGGTCTCATTTTTGGACGTGAGTTCATGAATGCACGAGACATTCTCCGAAAGGTTTCTGTAGGCGACACCATCGCTGCGAAGGTCGTGATGGCAAGCAATGAAGATGGGTACATCGAACTTTCACTCAAGGAGGCTCGACAAGCGCTTATCTGGAGTGATGCGGAGGAAGCTCAGAAGAAGCAGACCATTATGTCGCTCCCTGTTAAGGAAGCAAACAAGGGTGGACTCATTATTGAATGGCAAGGTATTCAAGGATTCCTTCCTGCGTCACAACTCTCTTCAGAACACTATCCACGTGTTGAGGATGGTGATAAGGATAAGATTCTCTCTGCACTCAACGACCTCATTTGAAAGTCACTCAGCGTGATCATCATTACTGCTGATCAGAAAGAAGGAAAACTTATCTTCTCTGAGAAGGGACCACAAGAAAAAGAAGAGAAGGAGGAGAAGGTTAGCCGATACACTGTTGGTGATACGCTTAATGGTTCTATCACTGGTGCTGTTGACTTCGGAGTATTCGTGAAGCTCGAGGAAGGACTCGAGGGACTCGTACATATTTCAGAGCTCGACTGGGGACTTGTTGAGGATCCACGCGCACTCTACAAGGTTGGAGACCGTGTACAGGTAAAGGTTATTGAAGTGAAAGATGACAAGATCTCACTCTCAATCAAGCAACTCCGTGAGAATCCATGGGTCGCAGCTGCGAAGAAGTATCGCAAGGACCAGGAAGTACAAGGTGTCATCATCAAGTACAACAAGCACGGTGCACTCGCTTCTATTGAGGAGGGTGTTGCTGGACTCGTTCACATATCAGAGTTTGAAAGTGAAGAACAACTTCGCAACACACTCTCGCTTGGTCAGTCATACTCATTCAAAATTACTCTCTTTGAACCAAAGGATCAGCGCATGACCCTCTCATTCAAGAAAGAGGAGAAGAAATAAATCGTACCGTACAGAAAACAAAAAACCGGCGTCTGCCGGTTTTTTGTTTTCCCTTACTCTCCAGCTCTCAACTATTGCAGGTATTCATCGCCTTCTCTACTCCTGTCTCAATGATGGCAAGGATTGCTGAGGCGACCTTTTCATTGATTGATTCAAGCGTACTCATGTCGCGCTTCTTAAATTCTCCAAGAACAAATTTTGAGAGTGCTTCACCCTGTGGGCGCCTGAGCATGCCAAAGATATTTTTTTCACCAATACCGACACGCACACGGACAAAATCCTTTGTACCAAGCGTATCGATGACGGATTGCACACCATTATGTCCCCCACTGCCTCTACCTACAGCAATACGCACTTCTCCAAGTGGCAAATCAATTTCATCATGCACGATAATGAGTTTTTCAGGATTTGGATACTCCGTGAGTGCCTTCTTAACTGCAGTACCTGACTTATTCATGAATGTACTTGGAAAGAGTATGAGTACGTCCTTCTCACCAACGCGACCCACTGAAATCTTCCCACTCATCTTCCCGGACTGCACGAGAGCAGGAAGATTATGGGTATGAATGAAGTAATCAAGTACAAGCCACCCAATATTGTGACGCGTGTTCTTGTACTCTTCACCAATATTTCCAAGTCCGACGATGGTAAACATAATTTCTATTCTATCGTACTCTAGAATTTTAATGAAAAGCATTTGATTCATTCCGGACTAAGCTGTGACAGCATCAAGTCTCTCTAAAATCGTCAGATACCAGGAACTGAGGAGTACAAATGTGAGGCATATTTGATATATGAAGAACGTTTGGACGACGCGAGTGACAACGTAGATGACAATTTTAGTAGACTTGCTTGTGCGGAAAGAATTACACAGATATAATACTCACCACTAATGTCTATGGAGCCTCTCAATCAGTCATCGAGTCCTCTACCGACAACACCGTCGACGGCTTCATCTACTTCATACGCGGAATACAAGCGACTCAAGGAAGAACAACGTAAACCTGAAAAACAGGAGGGGTTTTTAAGTGAAATTATTAGATTTTCACTCGTTGCGCTCCTTATTGTGCTTCCAATCCGCATGTTTGTGGCACAACCATTCATTGTTTCAGGTGCTTCAATGGAGTCCACCTTTGAAACAGGCCAATACCTCATTGTTGATCAACTTACGTATCATTTTGAAGAGCCTGAGCGTGGGGACGTTATCATTTTCCGATATCCCAAGGACCCTTCAAAATACTTCATTAAGCGCGTCATCGGAATTCCTGGAGACACCATCAATATAGCCGGCAAAGCGGTCACGATCAGCAACAAGGACAATACGGGTGGTACAACGCTCACTGAAGAATATGTGCATAGTATGGCTCCAAACACGACTCTCTCGGAGACGCTCGGAGCGGATGAATACTTCGTCATGGGCGACAACCGTGATGCGAGTTCAGATTCCCGCATGTGGGGAGTACTGCAGCGAGACAAGATTGTTGGTCGCGCGTTCCTCCGCCTCTTCCCCTTCACTACCCTTGGTGTTTTGCCCGGTCACTACGACATTGACACACAATTTACAAGCACGCCGTAATGTTTATGTAACGTATGCTTCCAAACCTATCTGCACAGGATTTCCTACGATCCGCGACCCATACCGCACACCACTTCGGCTTTGCACCGCTTGAACAATTACGACAAAAAAGTGAGTGCAAAAACTGTACTGAGAAAATATCACACAAAGCTACTGCTGCTGACAAAAAGACAGATGCCCTTCATGGTCTCCTTACTTCTGGCATGTCTTCATACTTCGAACACAAATTTAATGCGTTCCAAGGCCCACTTTTGTTTTACTCAACCGAGCAAGTACCACGTTCTGGTGAGGTCGCAATCACACTCCAAGTGTTTAATGTAAAAAAGAGTATCGCAGAGGCGCTCCTCATTCAGACCATACGCTCAGTACTCAATGAGGTGGGATATCCAAATCACGCTGTGCGCGTCAATTCGCTTGGTGACACTGATTCAGTGACACGCTATATCCGTGAACTCACTAACTATCTTCGTAAACGACTTGATGACATGCCTGCTCCAGCGCGTGAACTCATGAAAGACCATGCACTTGTTGCACTCATGCACCTCATTGATAAGGAGCACGAGCTCGCAAAGCGAAGTCCAAGTCCACTTGAATTTCTCACTGACACCAGCCGAAAACATTTTAGAGAAATTGTTGAATTCCTCGATATCAGCGGTATCCCCTACGAAGTCGATACAAAACTCATTGGTCACCACGAGTGTTACTCCGATGCACTCTTCGCCTTTGATCTCTTTGATGAGAACAACGCGCCACTTGAAAACAGTCCGCTCTACATTCGTGGTGGAAGATACAATACCTTCATCTCACGTATGAGTAAGACGAAGATGGCAGCGGCAGGTGCGGTCATGGTACTCCGTGATAAGAAATCGGCGACTCGAGTCCCGTATCCAAAATCAAAGAGCATCCCTTCAGTCTTCATCGTACAACTTGGATTTGGACCAAAAATACGAAGTCTACTTTTACTCGATGAACTCAGGCATGCAGGAATCCCTGTATACCAAAATGTGATGAGTGATTCGCTTTCAGAACAGCTTGGTGAAGCACAATCAAAGAACGTCCGATTTGCAGTCATTGTTGGACAGAAAGAATACGTCGAAAAAACAGTTATTGTGCGCGATTTACATGCCCAGAGCCAAGAATATGTACCAATGCATGCCCTCGCCTCACATTTGCACCACAATATAGCTGCGTAAGCGAAGTACCCACTAAACGGCTTGCAAACTGGCCTACTGCGTGGTATTCTCACCCGACATATGGCTACAAACGTTGAAGTTGAAAAGAATAATCAAGAAAGTACTGCGAACCTCATTCGTCGTTTTACAAAGCGCGTCCAGGGTTCTGGCATCATTAATCGTATCCGAAAGAATCGGTACCGAAAGCGCGTAAAGTCAGACATGGTCAACCGTGTAGCTAAACTAAAGAAGCTTGGAAAAAAGAAGGTCTACGAGACAGCACTCAAACTCGGAAAAATACAAGAACGACAGCCACGACGTTAATAAAAAATCCTCACAGCACACACTGTGAGGATTTTTTATCTTGGTATGGCATACTACAATTCTATATACACATGAACACAACAATCTCAAAGACCACACGCACGCATCCAGTGCTTCCCTATGATGCTATGAAGGATGATATCCTCGGCACGTCCTATGCACTCTCACTTGTGTTCGTAGGAGCTACCCGTGCGCAACGCCTCAACCTGGAGTACCGAAAAAAATCATACGTACCGAATGTGCTCTCGTTCCCACATGAAAAAAATGCTGGAGAGATTTATATAACACCCACAATAGCGAAGCGCGAAGCAAAAAAATTCAACATGACGACCAAAGGATACATCGGATTTCTGTTTATCCACGGTTTACTCCATTTGAAAGGATACCCACACGGGGATACAATGGAGAAAGCCGAAAAAAAGTTTGTTTCAAAATACGCCTTAAAGTAAAAGACGAAATTGGCGTCCTCATTTGAACCTTCACTTCGGGTATTTACGTATGGCTGATCGCATTGTCACAGGAATAGACGTGGGCACCTATCAAGTGAAGGTGGTTGTTGTTCGTCATTCGTATAAAGAAGAACCGAAGTCTCTCCCTCAAATCATTGGCACCGGATACTCAGAAAGCCGTGGCCTCAGGAATGGCTACATCATCAATGAAGGTGATGTTGTTCGGAGTGTCCGCAATGCGGTCGCCCAGGCTGAAAAAGCGAGTGGCATTCCTATCAAGAGCGCATACATATCAATTGGAGGTATTGGGCTCGACGAGATACGTTCACGTGGTGAGACGACTCCTTCACGCGCAGACTCAATCATCACACAAGCAGACATTGATAAGGCGATGCAGAATTGCGAAGAGTACATCCAGGACAAGCTTCCCAATCGAAAGATTGTTCACGCCATACCACTCGGGTTTTCAGTTGATGGTGAAAAAGTCCTTGGACGACCTCATGGACTTAAAGGGATAAAGCTCGAAGCTGAAGCTCTCTTCATTACCGCATTTGAACAGCACCTCAATGACCTCGTTGGGGCTATTGAGAGCATTGGTATCAAGGTTATCGACGTTATGGCTTCCCCACTCGCAGGAAGCCTTGTGATGCTCTCTAAAGCGCAAAAGCGTGCCGGGTGCGTGCTAGCCAACATTGGTGCTGAAACAGTCTCTATTGTCGTTTTTG
>CAZCWH010000032.1:0-5176 GCA_964502345.1 uncultured Candidatus Saccharibacteria bacterium
AACGGTAAGCAAAAGGCCCCCGCAAGGGGGCCTGTTGTGTTGTCTGGTGAATGAGCTCTTACCTAGAAAGGGGAGTGCCTAAAAAGAGCGGAACTGTAGGTATGTCAAGGTGTCACCTTGACATTTCCTCGTAATACTCAGATGCATCGCTGATCATCTCTTCAGCGTCCACTCTGGTTGAAGAAATAAGATCAAATGCTTCTGTATTGATGATTGCGCGTTCTGCTCTTAT
Source organism: uncultured Candidatus Saccharibacteria bacterium (assembly GCA_964502345.1). GTDB lineage: Bacteria > Patescibacteriota > Minisyncoccia > Phycocordibacterales > UBA918 > Damh-18. The sequence continues at coordinate 233 of CAZCWH010000032.1, forward strand.
CCCAGGAAGGTAATAGTCAATAAAACTTGAGTAGGAATAAGATTTGAGAAAATCCGTTGCTTTATTTTTTGAAGTAACTTTTCCGAGTTTCCATTCTGGTTCTGCGAGCTCATAGGGATTTAGATGAATATAAGAGATGATTTTTTGGAAATATCGATCATCTGGTATGTGGCGTGAACGAAATGGTCTAACAAATAGATTCCCCACTCTAACATTCTTGATATTAAAGTACATGGTATATCCAGTCCCAAGCCTTTGCATAAAATTGGAAATACCGTGTGGAGTGACCTGCTTAATGAGTAAATGGAAATGATTTGACATGAGTACATAAGCTCCAATATGTACTATTTCTTCATCACGAGGAATAGAAAATATGTCCTCCCTCGACTTTGATTTGTAGTCACTTAGTTTTATGGATTCAGTGTTATTGCAGAGATAGAGAAGATGAAGAAAGCGATCAAAATCCCTGTGTGTTTCAAAAGTGGTTCGTTTTTCAACACCGCGAGTAAAGCAGTGGTACCACTCGTTCTGAGCAAACGGTTCTCTGTTCATTGATTCTATTTTTGCACCACAGTGTCAAGGTGTCACCTTGACATTGTGAACAAATTATCGATCCAGCACCGTTCCAGATTATTTTTTGGATCAGAAGATTTTGAGAAAATATCTTTCTGTGGTTCGTGGAAAATAAACGGGACCGAGCTGTTTATTTTGGACTCGACTATGTAGCTTCGCGTGATACGATTTTAGTATGAAGACTTCATTTATTTGGTCTGCTGTCTGTATTGTAATAACACTTTTTGTGCCACAAGATTATTCACGTGCACAAGAATCGTGTGGCAGTATTATTGAAATATATGGTACAGACCGCTATGAATCACTAATTGAAGATTGTGATAATCCTTTTGGTATTGTTGTCGAAAATCAGAATCTAAAGATTTCATACAACACAACCGAGATTAGTGAGGGCGGTGTGTATCCATTTGTTGGCACAGTATCCCCATTTAATTTAACTGGGACACATCCTGCTGCAGATTACACTGTACTTAATCTGTATAAAACAGTCACTGAAGGTTATGAAAGAATAAATGAGGATGATAACGGGGAATATAGCTTTACAACCCCTGGGACGTACACTGTTGTAGTGAGTGAGGATGAACTGATTCTTTCTCAAAATATACTTCATAAGTTCGTTGGATTAATTGTTCCGACCGCACACGCCTTTCCGGGGGTCTCAGCAGTTGTCACGTTCACTGTTACTGAACCTACCGAAGAACCACAAGGTATTTCCAATATCCTTTTCCTTCCAGGAATTCAAGCAAGTCGGTTGTACATGAAAGAAGGTGGAGAGGAAGAACAGTTATGGGAGCCATTTGGGACTCAGGATTATGTAAATTTACAAATGAGTGATAATGGCGAGAGTATAAACGATATCTATACACATGATGTGATTGATGAGATATACGGAGGGTTAGGCGGAGATGTTTACAGGACATTTATTGATTTTCTTGATGAGATTGATGGTGCAGATGGCCCGCTCGTGCAGGTCTTTCCTTATGACTGGAGATACGATGTGATGCGTATTGTCGAAGAAGGAGTACAGTATGAAAGTGGTTTGTACAAAAAACTCGTCGACACCGTCAATTATCTTGCAAGCCTCTCAGATACTAAAAAGGTAACCATCATTGCTCACTCGAACGGAGGGCTTCTAGCGAAGGCGCTTATGATAAAGCTTGAAGAGCTTGGTAAGGCAGATCAAGTAGATAAAGTCATATTCGTAGCAACACCACACATCGGAACACCTAAGGCAATTGCTGCACTCCTACACGGGTATGATCAAGAACAAGCATTCAATATTCCTGCAAATGCTAATGATATTAGGGCAGTAATGAAAAATATGCCAGGCGTATACGGACTTCTTCCAAGTGATGCCTACGTGGACACATTAGACGAGCCACTCATCACGTTTGACAGCTCAACAACGACGAAGTTATATCGTGATCAATATGGGTTCGCGGTGAGCAATATGACAGAGTATCAGGGGTTTCTTAATGGGGTTGAGGGAAGGCAGGAGGAGGCAGATAAGATTTTTGTTCCCACGAAGACCGACAGCGCACTTCTTGATGAAGCATTAGAAATGCATGAGAATGCGCTTGACTCATGGGAAGCCCCTGAGGGGATTGAAGTGTTCAATATCATTGGGATAGGTCTGAAAACTGTGAAGTCGATTGAGTATCGAGAGTTTGTTCAGGACTATTGTGGGTCACTCACTTGTATAGTTAGTAAACTTGAACCGGTAGTTAATTTTACCCTGAAAGGCGACGAGACGGTTGTTGCAAAATCAGCAGCACGTATTCAATCAGATTCTTTGAGGTATATTAATCTTGCAGCAGAAGAAGAGCATGAACATGCTAACATTACGGAGTCAGAAACAGTCCAGTCACTCATCAACGTCATTCTTCACGGGTCTAGTACTGAGGGTATTGAATATGTAACTGATATCGAACCCACACTCGACAGCAGGCCGATAAAAGTTGATAGAATTCACTCTCCTGCTCGCATCTATATTGAAGACAATAGTGGGAGGCGAACTGGACGAGACAGCGCGAGTCAAGTGTGGAAAGAAGAAATACCAGACACCGATTACTATGAGATAGGGGGAGTGAAATACCTTTTCAAACCAACAAATCTCAACCATCGTGTCATTATTGAGGGGGAAGGGGATGGTATTTTCACGCACGTAGAAGATGAATTTGTAAACGAAGAACAGACGGAACTACATACTTTGATTGCCTCAGTTACACCCCAAACACGTTTAACTTATCAGTATGTAAATGGGAATCCTGGCCCGGTATCAGTTGATTTGAATGGTGACGGAACGACGGACTATCAACTTACTATCGATGGTGTACCCATCGATATGAAGGCAACCTATACAGAACTGAAGACCGCGATTCGCAATCTAAAACTCATACGAATCAAGGAGGGGATACTTCTTGGGATAGTTTCTCAGGCAGAACAGTTTTATAAAAAACGAACTGATACGAGAAACGGTCGCGTATATGAGAAACTTGAAGAGGGATCGCTGTATCTACTTGACCAGACACTCATTCAGCTCCGAAAGGCAAAGTTAATATCTTCGGAGGCATATCAGGGAATAAAAAGTATTATTGATAAGTTAATTAAGCAATAAAATATGCAGAACAACCAAAGAAGATTCTATTTGGTGGGGAATGTGCTGTTGGTGACGATATTGTATATCTTTACTGAATTTTTCTGCTCAGAAGCATGCTTCGTCTTTTATCAGAAGCCATACTTTGACCCGCTCCTCACTGGCTTTACTGGCATACTGGCATCAATGATCTTAATCAATCTCTTTTCACAAGCAGTTTTTGCTTCGTGGCTAAGGAAAATTCTTTCTTGGTATCTCCCTATTACGTTTATTATTGTTGCGTCTGTGGACGAGAGCCAAGGTCTATTTCCAATGACTTCTGATGGTCGAAATGACACCGCAATTATTATGACAGGAATCCTTTTTCTTATTACTCTCATCTACGCACTCATCATGAGAAGGAAAGGTGCAATTGCTCCAAAATGATATAATGGAAGGAATTCAATTAATCTAAAATTCTATGCCATATATCATTCTCGGAGTGGTCCTCATCTTGGTCTTGGCGAGTATCCGCCAGATCAATCAGTACCAACGTGGTGTGAAGTTCACACTCGGAAAGTTCACCTCAATCATGGAACCGGGGTGGAGGATTGTGTGGCCAGTGATTCAGTCATATCAAAAGGTTGATATTCGTACGAAGGCTGTCGATGTCCCAGATCAGAATGCAATCACGCGCGACAATGTGACCGTGCGCGTCAACGCCGTCATCTACTACAAAGTATCTGACTCAGAGAAGGCAATCATTGAAGTGGAAAATTTCCAGTACGCGATTTCTCAGTATGCGCAGACCACCATGCGTAACATAGTGGGGGAGGTCACGCTCGATGAGCTCCTCTCAAGTCGAGACAAGATTGCTGAACGTATTCGTGAAATCGTTGATCAAGAAACTGATGCATGGGGACTCAAGGTACAGAATGTGGAACTGAAAGACGTTTCACTCCCAGGAGAAATGGAGCGAACGATTGGAAAGCAGGCAGAGGCAGAACGAGAGAAGCGCGCGGTCATCATCAATTCTGAAGGAGAGCTTGCGGCGTCACAAAACCTTGCCAAGGCAGCGGAGATTCTTTCTGCTACTCCAGGAGCACTCCACCTTCGTACACTCCAATCCATTAATGATATGTCGTCTGACCAGAGTAATACCGTTGTGTACCTCGTCCCAACCGAAGCACTTCGCGCACTTGAAGGCTTCATAAAGAAGTGATGCACGCAGATTATTTGGTATACTGAACGCAATGTTCAACAAGACGTTTTATAAGTTCTTTTTTGCTTTCCTTGCGGTCATTGCCTCAACGCTCATTTTGATACTTGTGGCAGGAGCGGGAGCAGGCCAGTAATAATTTGTAGCGTATGCGTATCACTGATCAATACATTTGGAATTTCGTCTTTCTCGTATTTTTTCTCGTGCTCGTCATCATGGGTACCATCATCCTCGATGGGGAAGCATACAAGCCATACGCAACGTTGACCTTCCTCGATTTGGCACTCATCACCCTCGCATCTTTTCGCGTCACGCGCATGGTGGTTTACGACAAAATCTTGGCCTTTTTCAGAGAGCAGTTTTGGGACGCAAAAGAACTGAAGAGTGGCATTGTACTCGTGAAGCCGGAAGGCGGGCCCAGGCGAACGCTTGCCGACCTCCTCTCTTGCCCGTGGTGTATTGGCGTGTGGGCGACCGCGAGTGTTTCATTCTTCTACCTCCTCACGCCGTACGCATTCTATCCAGTACTTTTCCTCGGACTTTCAGCAGTCGCAACGTTCTTCCAGATTCTCTCAAA
>CAZCWH010000032.1:5276-9144 GCA_964502345.1 uncultured Candidatus Saccharibacteria bacterium
CATACAGGCTCATGACAGCTGGTCTCATATCGCAAAGGATATGAATCAATGAACCGTTTGGTTCGCCAGCCGAGGTCCCATCACTATTTATAGTAGGGGGTCGAAACTCTAGTCTGTTCGGGAATATCCCGGGCACGTCTGTACGAATTTTATTGTCATTAAGGAATTATTTGTGGCAGTTACAAAAGCAAAGAAGCAAGAAACACTTGCAAAGCTCGAAGCGGTAAAGAAGGATGCTGATTCTATTGTGTTCGTGAACTACAAGGGTCTCAGTGTTGCTGATACAACCGCAATGCGCTCAAAGCTTCGCGCAGACGGCGTGAATTACTTTGTTGCAAAAAAGACACTCATGAAGCGAGTGTTTGGTGAAGGATACACTGGCACGATGCCAGACTATGAGGGTGAACTCGCTGTCGTATACAGCAAGGACGCTATCTTGCCTGCACAGAGCATGAAAGAGTTCGCAGGGAAGTACAAAGAGAACGTTGCCATTCTTGGGGGAGTGTTCCAGGGAGTCTGGAAGACTAAAGCAGAGATGATTGAGATTGCATCAATTCCATCACTCCAGGTACTTCGTGGAATGTTCGTCAATGTTATCAATTCTCCAATTCAGGGATTGGTCATCGGACTCAAAGCGATCGCAGATAAGAAGGCAGTTTAAATTAATTCTAGTTAAATCATTAACAATATGAGTACTGAAGAAACAACAGTAGTAGCAGAGACTACAGAAGCAGTAGAGATTCCAAAGGAGTTCAAGAAGATTGTTGAGGATGTAGAAAAGATGTCAGTACTTGAGCTTCACGCTCTCGTTAAGGTTCTCGAGAAGCACTTCGGTGTTTCAGCACAGGCAGTTGCAGTTGCTGGACCAGCAGCTGGAGCAGCTGACGCCGGAGAGGAGCAGAGCGAGTTCGGTGTTGAACTTACTGATGCAGGAGCACAAAAGATTGCCGTCATTAAGGTAATTAAGGAGGCACTCGGTCTTGGTCTCAAGGAGGCTAAGGACATGGCAGACGGAGCACCAGCAATGGTAAAGGAAGGCCTCAAGAAGGAGGATGCAGAAGCTCTCAAGGCTAAGCTTGAAGAAGCTGGAGCAAAAGTCACACTTAAATAATCTCTGAAGAGATTATTTAGAAAAAACACGGACACCTGTCCGTGTTTTTTCTTGTGTGTGACTTTGCTCCAGCTTGACTCCCACTCCAATTTCCGGCTTAATTAATTTTGGAAAGACGTTCTTGTCATAACTAACTGTAAACTCAACAGGAGGCTGGGATGAAAGAATTCATAAGGAAAGCCAGCAACTGGCTCTTCGTGTTTTGGGCAGTTCCGCTCTTTGCATGGAAGGGTTGGCGTCAAGATGTTGCAGACCAGAAGTATCTCCGTAACATGGAACGCACCAATCGAGCGCGTGCAATGACCGAGGAACAGCATCTGCGTCAAGCGGAAGCAGAGATCCGAAAGGAGACTCTCTCTACGGGGATCCTTGTCGGGCTCGTGCTCATCGTGGGTGGATGCATCATCATGGTTCTCGATTTTGAGGCGCTTCTGCCGAGCGATATCGTTTGGGCAGTGTGGGTGCTCGGGGCCGTATCTTTCGGGTTTGCTGTTGCAGCATTCTTCGGTGAGCTCATGGTTCGAGGAAGTACAGCGTCCCGACGCGCAACCGATTACCTTACCGGACATGCGACGTGCTCTACGACGAGCTTCATCGCTGCGAGCTACGCGTTCTGCATCGTTCTGGCGTCAGGAGGAAGTGTCGGGTATTACGCCGCCGTTTTCTCGGGACTTGCAGTTTGCACCTCGTACTTGCTCATACGACAAGGACTGCGATTCGCGGAGGAGGCCCTCAAGCAAAATGCCACTGTGCATGCAGTACCATGACAACTTGCCAGTGGCGACGCCCCCAACACCGGGGGCGTTTTCTTTTACATAAAAAAGCCCCGCGCATGCGCGGGGCTGGGGGGACGGTTCTGTTGCATCAACCCTTGGCGACGAGTACTTGTGCGTCCTTTGCGATGTTCCGTATGAAGAGCGGGTCGTCATGCGGAAGATCCTTCTGTAGTTCGTCGAGACGTTCCTTCCAATCCTGTGGCATCACGAAGAGGTCGAGGCACTCTTCGGCATCCAACCGAATCAGAGGGAATATACCGCATGTCACCTTAGTGTAGTAGTTATCGGACCCGAAAGTATTTTTGACTGCTTCTTTTCGATAACTCGGTCCGCAATGGTATGCGTCCGCATGCCAGATTGTGTGCATGGTCTCCGTGACGAAGTTCCTATACACACCCTCATCATTCACCACGACTACAAGGTCGATGTCATTACCCTTCCCGACGCGTGCGATGCTTCCGCATACTTCTATACGAACAACTCCTCGAAGGCTTAGAAGTCGCGTCGCAACTGCCTCTGCGTCCTTCCTTGTGAAAGGGTACTTAGAAGTAGGTCTGGAATCGGGGCTACTAAACATGGTCGCCTCCGTAGGCTGTGATTTGGGGTGTGCAGCTGGCATGACTTTAAAACAATTCAGATGAAAGTCAACGCTTGTACAAAAGCCCTTCTTCACGACATTAGGGTAGGGAGATGTCTAGATATGGGGAAAAGATGCCTGTGCTATAATCACCCCACAATTTAGATATCAGTATGGTAGACCCTCTCGCAATTCTTTTCGGCAGTCAGGCACGCGTAAAACTCCTTCGCTTTTTCTTGTTCAACCCATCACAAGAATTTACCTTCGACGACATCAGTCGCCGAGCAAAACTCGTACGTCGCACGGCACGCACCGAGATGAATGCACTTGAGCGCGCCGAGGTCATCAAGAAAAAGATGGTCTACCAAAAGCATCCTGAGAAAGATATTAAAACGCGTGTGCAAGTGTATGCACTCAATAATAAATTTCCTCAGCTTGCCTCCCTCCAAACATTTCTTTTTGAGACAGCTCCGATTGATGGGAAGACACTACTCAAGCATGTGCGCAAAGCAGGTCCTGTTGACTTCGTTGCTTGTGCCGGAGTTTTTATGCGAGAGTTTGATAGACGACTTGATGTCGTGATTGCGATGAAAAAACTCAATGAGGGCAAAATCGAAGTCGCGATGCGCTCACTTGAATCAGAACTTGGTATTGAAATTCGGTATGCGACTTTTACCACTGAAGACCTTATTTATCGAGTAGGGATGTACGACAAACTTACGCGTGATATTTTTGACTACCCGCACCAAATTCTCGTCGATAGGATAAATGTCCGAGACGAGCTCCATCGGTCATAAGCATTTTTTGAGACAACTACTTTGTTGTCTGCCTCACGCAAACAGTCACCGTATGTTTAATACGTTTCCTGTTCTTGTTCGTTGACGCCGCGTATTTGCCATCAATAAATGCTTAGGACTAAGATATATTTCGTTGATTGAATTACTATAAATTAAAGCTTTTTGCGTCGTAAAAACGACCATATTTTCGAGTGGAAAAGAGGCTCTTTTTGCATAGATGCCATATCCAGAGCTAAAGGGTTGACGGCAGATTAGTTTCCTATATAATGGCGCCTACGTGTTTATGAATTTCACTAAAAGAGCTCGCTAAGCGGTCACTTCGCACTTAGGTGCTTTGAGCCGCGTCATGCGGTTTTTTTAGTCAAAATTCAAGGGGATACGTGTGATCATTGAAAAATCCTGTGAACTTTAATCAGCGCCTTGTGCGCCGGTTTCAGTGAATGGGAGTTGCGTAACAATGGTCACGCAATCGCATATCCTAGAAGCGAGGTTTGATAAGGCCTCGCTTCAGAAAACAAATCCTATGTGTTCGACGCACATAGGTGCATTCGAAATATCTGATATTTCGAATGACAGGTGAATGTGTAGCGTTAAGATTTTGCGTCAT